>JBFJKD010000178.1:0-4938 GCA_041635095.1 Porticoccaceae bacterium | reverse complement strand
GCCAGTCTTCCCGGTGCGGCACTACTTCTTGAAGCAAAAATTTTCGGTAAGCATCGCGGAACAGATGTTGTTCTTCAGTGAATAGATTTTCCCGTTGCATACTCTGGTTCCGGTGCGGGTTGGTCGGGGGAGGTTTAATCTACGTCTGTGCCGACTGTGATGCAATACGTAGTGCAACTATTTTGGACCAGTGGGTTCCGTCGTCCCGGCGGCGGTGCTCACAGGCCACTGGTGCGATTAAATCATGGGACCTGTTCAACGGGTCGAGCGGCAGCTTAGCCACGCATTGGTTGCTGTTGTACTATGTCGCAGGACAGTGCGCCATCGTGATCAACGCCGACAGGTTGACGCAGCTAATCGACATAGCCAAATAGATACTCAGTGGAACACCATGCATGCACGAGCGGTAATGTTGATCAATTTAGGCTCCCCCGACGCCCCTGAAACGGGCGCTGTGCGGCGCTATCTGAACCAGTTTCTCATGGATTCCCAGGTGATTCAGCTACCCTGGATTGTGCGGCGCCTGATCGTCAGTCTGTTGGTGCTGCCGCGGCGCCCCAAACAATCTGCCGCGGCCTACCGCAGTATCTGGTGGCAGAGCGGCTCGCCGCTGGTGGTGTTGTCGCAGCGGGTAGAAAAAGCACTCCAACAGAAATTGAATATGCCTGTGGTCATGGCGATGCGCTATGGCAGCCCGAGTATCGAGCAGCAGTTGTTGAAGCTGGCAAAAAATGACGCCATCCGCGAACTGCTGGTGTTACCGATGTATCCACACTACGCAGACAGTACAGTGCACACTGCAATTTTGGAGGTAAGCAGGGTTATCAAAGTACATCGATTACCCCTGGCGGTAACCGTTGTTCCGCCATTTTACGCGCAACCCGACTATATCGATGCGTTGGTCAATAGTGCTGGGGCCTGTCTCGCGAAAGGCTACGACCACCTGTTATTCAGTTATCACGGGTTACCGGAATCCCATTTGCGCAGCGCAGACCCCAGCGGGTCACACTGTCTGGCGAGGGCCGACTGTTGCGCCACGCCTGCGCCGGCCCATGCCACCTGTTATCGTCACCAGATTTACGCAACCACGCGTCTTTTTACGCAACGCGCGCAGGTTGCAGCCGACCGTTATTCCGTCGCATTTCAGTCCCGACTGGGTCGTGCGCGGTGGCTGGAGCCCAGCACTGAAAATGTGTTGCGTGAATTGGCGCAGCGAGGCGTAAAGCGCCTGGTGGTGATCTGTCCGGCGTTTGTTACCGATTGCCTGGAAACGCTCGAGGAAATTGGTATGCGCGGCAAAGAAATTTTTATCGAGGCCGGTGGCGAATCCCTCGAGTTGATTCCCTGCCTTAACGAACACCCCGACTGGTTAGGGGCGCTTGCTAACTGGTGTGGGCAAGAGCATCCGCCGCTCTCATCGCAATGAATATATTTGTACTCGATCGCAACATCAGAAAATGCGCCCAGTATCACTGCGACCAGCACGTGGTGAAAATGACCCTCGAAAGTGTGCAGATATTGTGCACGGTGTTAAATGAGCGGGGCGTTAGCACACCGTACAAATCCACCCATTCGCAACACCCCTGCGTATTGTGGGCCGCAGCTTCGTCGGACAACTTTTTGTGGTTGCGGGAGCTGGCCATGGAATTGAATCGCGAGTATCGCTATCGCTACGCAAAGACCTGCGACCACGGCGCTCTCGCGGCACTCCCCGATATTTCTCTGGGCAACTGGTCGCCGAGTGGCTTAACTGAATTCGTACAGGTCATGCCTGAGCAATACCGGTACAAAAATAATCCGGTGCGCGCCTACCGCGCATTTTATCGCGGGCAAAAAGCACTGTTTGCGCGCTGGAAAAAACGCCGACCACCGTTGTGGATGATGTCGGCATTAACTAAGCAGTAGTGGTCGGTCGGACTGGCCAACCAGTCGCACTTATTTCAGACGGGTCACAACACTGCGCCATTGCTCTGGCGTATTGATATTCAAAAAAGTCGCGTCATCTATCGGTGAGATCAGACTGCCCGGATCGATCGTTGTCGCGCCCAGTGCTCGCAAGCAGGCCGCAATAGAGTGATCCGCGTGCGGTTGGGCGACGGTACGGCGCAGATAGTCCGCAGTAGTGGCGTGCAGCGGGAGGAGCAGTGGGAAAAAATAATTCAGGTAATGGCGGGGTGCGGTAACGTTACTTTGTGCCACCAATTCCATCAGAGTGCGGGGTTCGAGTAGCGGCATATCTACCGGTACGATCAACGCCACGTGATCTGGATAAGTTTCCGCCAGCGTGTGCAGCGCGCCCAGCGGGCCGAGATTTGCAATGGCGTCGGGCAACGATTGTGGCCCCGATCCGCATACCAGAATGTGTTCGATGCCTGCGCGTTTCAGCTTGCCCTGCATCCATTCCAGCAGGGTACCCCCGGCCACCGGCAGCAGGGCTTTATCGCTACCCATGCGTCGGGATTTGCCCCCCGCCAGGATTGCGCCAATCAGTTTGTGGTTAGCCATGGACATGGCAACCACCGACGTTGACGGCAATGTTGACGGGAGTGGCTAGCATTCTCTGCTGCCGAAAGGGCCATTGGTATTGGCCAGATCAACCACGTGGTCGCACAGGGCGGCGATTTGCTCTTCGTCGTGACTGACATACACCATCAGCATATTAAAACGCGCCGGCAGTTCCCGAATTTTCGGCAGCAACGCTTTGCGACTGGCGCTGTCGAGTGCGGTCAGCGGTTCGTCCATCAGCAATACTCGCGGTGCGTTGACCAGGGCACGGGCAATCGCGACCCGCTGTTGTTCACCGCCGGAGAGTTGTTGTACCGGACTGGCGAGTAGCTGCCTTAGACCGAGCCAGTCGACGACCTCGTCAAAGGCGAGGGTTTGATCGGAATGGGCGCGACGCTGCGCGAAACGCAAGTTGTCCCCAACATTGAGATGGGGAAACAAACGGCCGTCCTGAAACACCAGGCCGACCTGCCGCTGTTGCGGTGGCAGATGTATGCTGCGGCTGCTGTCCAGCCAGTATTCGTCGTCCCGCAACAGGGTGCCGGTGGCACTCGGTTCGAGTCCCGCGAGACAGCGCAGCAACGTCGTCTTGCCGCTACCGCTGGGTCCGCTGATACCGTAAATGCCGGGCCCTTCAAAGCGCGTGCACAGATTGCTGCGAAACGTGCGGCGCCGTTTGCTGGCAGGTCGCGACAATGCGATATCGATGGTCAGGCACGTCATACCCGATACTCCCGCCCTGGACGTAGCGTGCTGATCAGCAGGAGTACCACAAAAGATGTCAGCAGCATGCCCGCTGCCAACCAGTGGGCGGCGCCGTAATTCATAACTTCCACATGGTCAAATAGCGCAATGGACAAGACGCGGGTTTCGCCGGGGATATTGCCGCCAATCATCAATACCACGCCAAATTCGCCAATGGTATGGGCGAAGCTGAGTCCGGCGGCGGTCAGAAAACTGCTACGGGTTACCGGCAATACCAGGTTGAAAAATTGATCCGCGGGTTTCGCACCCAGAGTGGATGCCACCTCCAGATATTGGCGGTTGAATTGCTCAAACCCGTTTAACAGCGGTTGCACCGCAAACGGCAGGGAATAAATAATCGAGCCAATCAGAATGCCCGTGAAACTGAACGCCAGCGTGTTGCCACTGAGTTGTAGCCACCAGTACCCGACAAAATGATCCGGGGAAAACAGCACCAGTAAATAAAACCCCAGTACGGTGGGGGGAAGAATAAGCGGCACCGCGACGATCGCCTCGATAACGTTTTTCCAGCGACTGGGCGTGCGCGATAACCACCACGCCAACGGCGTGGAAAACAGTATTAATAACAGGGTGGTTGCCCCGGCCAGGGACAAGGTCAGCCACACTGCCTGCCAGTCCCCTGCGGACAATGTCGGCGCGTCAGCAGATATCATTGGTCAGTTCCAGAGGAGGCCGCGGACATATAACCCGCTGCCGCAATTTGCTGCTGGACGTCGGCGGACAATATAAACGCGGAAAACAGTTTAGCCTCAGGCACGCGGGAGCTGCGCTGTAGAATCACCAGTTGTTGCTCAATCGGGGAGTGCAGGCTGACAGGTACGATCCACACACCGCGTTTGAGCCCGAGTAAACGTAAATCCGACAACGCCACCAGGCCGAGGCCGACATTGCCGCTGGCCACAAACTGCATGGCTTGCGCGATATTATTGCCCTGAATCAGGCGACGGGGAGCGTAACTAGACCACAATTCGAGATGTTCGAGCACTTGTTGCGCGGCCGCACCGTAGGGTGCCAGCGCCGGATTAGCAATCGCAAGTTTGCCGGGCCACAGGTGCAGGGTCTGTGCGTTTACGTCGCTGCCGTCCCGTTGCCACAATGCCAGGCGTCCCAGCGCATAAGTGTGACGACTACCGGGTACTGCAAGTCCCTGGGTTTCGAGGAGTTCAGGACGCAGCCGATCCGCGGACAAAAACACATCCATCGGCGCACCGTTTAACATCTGGCTGTAGTGTGTGCCACTCGACGCAGATATTATTTCCAGCTCGATGCCGGTGCGTTGCAGGAATTGCGCAGCCAATTTGTCGAGCAGGGGACGAAAGTTGCTGGCCACTGCAACCCGCAGCGGTGCGCTGTGTGTCGCCGACGGCGATGCGGCGTTGCCGATGGTGGTAAAACACGCCAGCAGGGTGATGATTACTGCCTTCAAACATATCCGAGGGTGGCATGTCACCGCCATTTTTTTGCGGCCTCGCAGTCACTCGCGCGGGCGTCAACCCAGCGTTCACCTGTGGGGGTGCTTTCTTTTTTCCAGAAAGGTGCGCGAATTTTTAAATAATCCAGCAAAAATTCGGCCGCCTCGAAGGCCGCTTTGCGGTGCGCACTGGTAACCCCCACGAACACGATAGGGTCTCCGGGATACAGGGTGCCGACACGATGCACGATGCTCAG
>JBFJKD010000177.1:0-4977 GCA_041635095.1 Porticoccaceae bacterium | reverse complement strand
CGACCTGCAACAACGGGTAAAGGCCGCGCTCGATCCCAACGCGGTTTTTGGTTAGACCCGGTACGCCAGTTAGCCCGTGGTGTGTAACGCTGCCCGACGCCCGTAGTGCCCTGGTTAATCACCGTCGAGAAAATTTTTATTATTTTAACGGACAATAATTTTCATTATTGACCAGCCTTAAAAACGCACCGTTGCGTTTATTACATATTAATTTTCCTTTCCGTTTTGTTAATTGTGGGCGGCTACACTATGCATGACAAAACAATTCCTCCACCAGGCGCTGATAACAATAGCGATGTACCGCAGGCGGACCATATTCTGCGTCGTCAACGGGGGCTGGGGGTGATTAAAACACTCACCGGCACGGATAATCCCGACGCCTTTGCCAGGAAACTTGAGGCTGATAACGGTGCGTTGGGATCCTTTGTTCTCGACTTTGTGATGGGTGATCTCTGGAGTCGCGACCAGCTCAGTCGGCGCGATAGAAATCTGATCGTATTGGCAATACTTGGCGCCCTGCATCAAACCAACCAACTCGCCAACTTTGTGCGTGCCGGAATCAACCACGGACTGACGCCGGAAGAAATACGCGAAGTGATGATCCATCTCAGCGCCTACGCGGGCTTTCCCAGAGCGTTGGACGCCATGGCCGAAACCAATCGGCAGTTGGCCGCACTGGGTCACGCACCGGAGGCAGAAGGTTTGCCGGGATCAGATCGATTGAGTAATGTGCAACGTCGCGCCCGCGGCGCGGAAGTGATGGGCCGCCTGTCCGGCAACGATGCAGCGGATCCCGACGAAGTGTTAAACGCCTTAGCGGGAAAACTCGGCCCCATTGGTGAGTACGGCATCGACTTTGTATTTGGTGAAGTGTGGGCGCGCCCGCAATTATCGCGTCGCGACCGTAGTCTGATAGTGATCTCCATCCTCACCGCATTGGGGTGTACGGAAGAATTGGATATTCACATACCCGCCGCCGCACGCCATGGGCTAACCAAAATCGAACTGGAAGAGCTTATGCTAACCGCGCTCGCTTACGCGGGCGCGCCGCGGGCAGTGGACGGTATGCGCAAAGTCGTGGAGCACACTGAGTAGCACACTAAATCTAAACGGGTGTTTGCAAATATCATTTGTTAACTGAAAAAATCTGCAATTCGGCACGGCGCCACCGTATACATTTCGTGCGCTTAATCCGCAGGAGTACCTAGCCCCTTGTGAAATTCCTCCTTGGTATTGGAGCGCGGAAACGCCTCGGAGGGTTCAACCACGTCCAGGAACTCGCATAACGGCGCCCAGCCTTGCTTAACTTCGTAAACTAAAAGGTTTTCCGGGGCCACTACCCGCTGCACTTCCGCGTTGTGCCGGTTATAGACATCGATACAGTGTTGTCGGTCCTGCAACTTACCCTGAAACAGACGATCGACGATGATGGTTTTGGCCAGCACAATTTGCGCCACCGCCACAGCGGGAGTATCTTCCGGTAATTGGGGTTCGGTGGCACCGTTGGGGAACGCCGCGCCGATCACCGTAAATATGGTTTCAACAATACTGTCGTACCAGGCATCTGCGTCACGCACACTCAGCAAAACCCTGGCCCGCGGATAGTATGCGACCAACTCGCGCCAAAAGTAGGCACAGGGCCAGTCGACAACCGAACGATAACCCGCGAGAAAAGTTGGCCAATCGGGAGAATCTTCGCCCCGGACCAACCGTGTCCAGGTCTCGGCATGACCGGGATGACCGAAGACATCACGCATATGGTAGCAGTTGGCAAAACCCAGTTGTTGTAGCGCAAACTTTAGCGACAGCGTACCTGTGCGACCAAAACCGGCGCCGATTACTTCGACGACCATACGCGCTCTCCTCGCAATCCTCGCAATGACAACACCGGATCCCTGCATTCATTGCTCTGGCAATTTGACAGTCGGCGGCGGACTCTATATACCGCTCCAGTATATTACGATCGTTACCGACTAGCGAACAGAAGTAACGGGGGCCTCCATAATTCCCCCTCGAGAGACAACAACATGGACTATCAGAAAATTAAGCTGTACCACTATCCGGCGACGCGCAGTGCACGGGTCAAGTGGGCGTTGCACGAAACCGTTGGCGACGACTTTGAAGTGGAAATTGTACCGCTGTACGAGGGTGCGCAGTACGACGGAAATTATTTGCAAAAAAATCCCAACCACAACGTACCAACCCTTGAAATCACATTTACTGACGGCTCAATTATGTACATGGCCGAAAGCGGGGCTATGGTGGCAATGCTGGCGGATGCGTTCCCCGACAAGCAACTGGCGCCACCGGCTAACGAGTTGTCTAACGCACGGGCTGACTATTTGCAGATATTGCACTTTGGCGCCTCGTGGATGGATATGATGCTGTGGCAAATCCGCATTCACGAACACGTGCTGCCCACACCCGAGCGGGATGCGTCCACTATCGCTCGCTACCGCAGCAAATTTATTGCCGAAGTCGAGCCGCAACTGGTGGCGCGTCTCGAAAAAACTAAACATATATGTGGCGATGAGTTTTCCGCAGCGGACTGCATTATTGGCCACAATGTCACCTGGGCGCGGGCCTATAACCTGTGTCAAAACGCAATTTTTGGCGGCTATTTGTCGCGACTATCAAAGCGTCCGGCATTTATTAGCGCCTTCGCGGACGTCGACCAATTTCAACTGGCCGTTCCCGAAGGTAAATCTCTCGTTACAAAATTTACTGGCTGAATAAATTTGAGTAGTATTTAATTCACAGCTTGCGCGAATACCTGCACCATAAACTCCGAATACCATCCACTCACTATCCAGTTGGCCGCACAGGATCTGGCCAGCAAGCACCAGTTCGGCACCTGAAAAATTTACCGCGCACTGTACGGCGGCATACAAGATAACATCGATGTGGCGTGGAAGGCGGTGCAGCGCGCCATTGACGCGATAACGGCCGTGGAGCTCAAAACCGCAGCGGATATTGGCAACAAACCAACCATCCGCGGGATGGGCATATTAAAGGGAACTCTCAGACACACATCCTCAGACACACATCTATTGACAGCGGCACTGGGCGGAATGACTCCCGTGATCCCCGATAACAAAAAGTCGCTCGGACCCCCGGCTATGCCAAGCTAGTCAAGCTAGTAAAGTACATTCTGTATAGATTACTTTTTTCTGTTACTCACCAGCAGGAGTCCGCCCACAACAATGGCGGCGACACCAGCCCAGACAGGGATATTGACCCGCTGCTTTTCGTCGATTGACAGTTCTAAGGGACCTATATCCGCCCGGTGGGTCTCTTTGGTGTAGCTGAAGCCGCCATATCCAAGCCCCAGGGTCCCGACTACAATCAGCGCAATCGCCACAACTTTTAGTGCATCCATCCTGTCTTCTCCCGCAATAAACTTTGCGATGAACATCTGAAATCAGGCGCTGGAAAACACCCGTCGGCCGACGCCCTGGTGAAATACCTAGAGTCTGCGACCCTGAATCACCCGGAGCAGTATGACTACAACCGCCAGGACCAGCAGGATATGAATAAATCCGCCTATGGTATAGGACGACACCAGCCCTAATGCCCATAAGATTAATAAGATGACTGCGATGGTTTCCAGCATATCTGTATCTCCAATGGCTGTCCTGCCATGATCCGTAGGCTATCAGGTTAAGCGCTATTGCCAAACCCGGTCTGTGCGATAGCGCACCCTCGGTTCTCTTTTTGGCAGCCCGCGGCACTGGGCCTGTGAAAGTCTGAGATAATTATTTACAATTTGCGCGCGCCTATAACATTCTTAAGCGTAAGCGCCTCGCCAAATTACCCTGCCCCCTGGAACTGGAGGCGGTTGTGCGGCGGCTCAACAGCAAGGAAACACCCATGTCCGAAACCCCCTCGCCCCAACAAAACCATCTTCTCGCCGCCCTGTCGAGCGACGTTCAGGATCGCCTGTTTCCCTATCTCGAACAGGTGCCAATGCCCCTCGGCGAGGTGCTGTATGAGTCCGGTGACACCTTGCGCCATGTGTATTTCCCCACGGATTCCATCGTGTCGCTACTGTATGTGATGGAAGACGGTGCGTCGGCGGAAATCTCGGTAGTGGGCAACGAGGGCCTGGTCGGCATCTCCCTGTTCATGGGCGGTGAAAGCACTCCGAGCCGGGCGCTCGTGCAAAGCGCCGGCAGCGGATACCGGTTACCTGGGCAACGGCTCAAGGATGAATTCAATCGCCACGGCGACATGCTGATGCTGATGCTACGTTACACGCAAGCCCTGATCACGCAAATGGCCCAGACCGCGGTCTGCAACCGGCACCACTCGATTGATCAACAGCTGTGCCGCTGGCTCCTGCTGTCCCTGGACCGCCTGTCGGACAACCACCTGACCATGACCCAGGAACTGATCGCCAACATGCTCGGTGTGCGCCGTGAGGGCGTCACCGAGGCCGCTGGCAAGCTACAGAAGCTGGGAGCGATTGAGTACAGCCGCGGGCATATCACGGTGCTGAATCGACCCAAACTCGAGAATCTGTGCTGCGAGTGCTACGCGGTAGTCAAAAAGGAAACCGACCGCCTGCTACCCTACCTGCCCGAGCGCCAGATCAGGAATTAGTGTTCACAAAACCCTTCGACAGCAACCCTGCCTCCGCCTGGCCAGGTCAATAGCCGTGGCGCGTGGAAACCCGAGCGTCACACAACTGTCAGTTTAAGCACGACCTGTAACCAGCCACTCGACAGTCCACACCGCGACCAGTTGCTGATCTGCCAGTTGGGTGCGCTGACGCACCGACGCCACCCATGCCGACCTGTATGGTTGGCGATCTCCACGTACCACATCCTTGGGAACGGGCGCCGCGCCCCAGCGAGAGGCGCTGGCAATTACATTGCAACCCCCGTCGCCTTGCTCAGCGATGATCGACAACAATACTTAGTAATATTCAACAGGAAATGACCATGCCAACCAAAACAAGTACTCCGGGCTCGGCTG
>JBFJKD010000176.1:0-4999 GCA_041635095.1 Porticoccaceae bacterium | reverse complement strand
TTGAGTTATTTTTTGGTTGCGGCCGCCGCCAGGTATTGGTCTTTCAATTTGACATAATTACCGGCAGCGTAGGGCAAAAATGTTTTTTCACTGTGCGACAGGGGTCGCGCTTGTTTGCAGGGGCTGCCGACATATAAAAAGCCACTCGCCAGGCGCTTGCCCGGCGGTACCAGGGTTCCGGCGCCAATCATTACATCGTCTTCCACCACCGCGCCGTCCATAACGATGGCGCCAATGCCCACCAGAATGCGATTGCCAAGGGTGCACCCGTGCAGCGTCACATTGTGGCCGACCGTCACGTCGTCGCCGATAAGTAACGGCCAGCCAGCGGGGTTGTAGCTGCTGGCATGGGTGATATGCAGCACGCTGCCATCCTGAATGCTGGTGCGCGCGCCAATGTCGATATGGTGCATGTCGCCGCGAATCACAGCCCCCGGCCATACCGACACATCGTCGCCGAGGGTGACCGCGCCGATAACCACGGCAGCTGGATCGACCAGCACCCGCTCACCGAGGACGGGGGAATCACCGTTAAAGCTACGCAAGTTACCCGCTGACATGGTCTGGTTCACATTTTTACGATCCGCTATTATGGCGCATCACCTGCCTCGCCCGTAAGGACTTTCCTGCGCATGACCACCAAGCCAAAACGCTTTATCGCCGGGGCTATCTGCCCGCGCTGCGGCGAGCTCGATAAGCTGGTGATGTTTCGCAAAGGGGAGCGCGCTTTCCGGGAGTGCGTCAGCTGCGGGTTTGCGGATGAAATAATGGCGCAATCACCCACGCGGTTAGCAACTCGTGTTGATGACTCTTCGCCGTCGATCGAAGCGACAATTGCGCCCGTGAAATTTGTTGATCCGACCCCGCGCTCTGGTCAATGAACAAATTGGGAACGGTTACTCTCGCCAAGCAGTAGATCCACCACCAGTGTATCCGTCAGGCAGGGCCAGCGTTCGAGCTCCTTTTCCCAGTAAACTTTCGCCGCGCCGTCGGGAATGCGCGCCATGGATAGTGGCACAAAAAAATAGTCCCGTTGTTCAAGGTTGTCGACAATCAACTCCACCGCCTCATCGAGCTGGTTGGCAAACGGCTCGCCGATCAAATGGTGAATAATCAGATTGGAACGGGTCATGTCCATGGGAATCAATGCATCGCGCTCGCTGCAGCAGCGGTCGTTAACTGCTTCGATCAAGCGATGGGCGAGATAGGCCTCGTCCATCAGAGCCTGCAATCCTTCGTGCCCATTTAGCAGCGACGGTGGTTGCACAAAAAATTCGTTGCTAATCGCCAACACGGGATCGGTAATATCTTCAATACCAAGACTGGCGCCAATACCAATCAATGCATCGAGATATTCGGGTACGTGTTCGACATAGCGGATAATGAAGTGTAACAGCGTAGGCACCGTGTTTTGCGCCGGCAACTGAATGGCCTTATGCAGGGTTTGTGCTCGTTGGTGAAGCATGGCGGCAAGGTAACCGGTTTGCCGTTCCCGTAGTTTGGCGCGGGCAATCGCCTGTCGAATAGTGACCGTATCCATACTATCAAGCTAGTAGAAATCCGCAAAAACGCAAAGATTATGTTTCCATAGCAGTACGGTTTTTTATACAGGGGGCCGTTAACGCTGGGTCCAGGCGTCAGACCTCGGCGGAATCGCGGGTCCAGCCACGACGGGTTATCCATGCGAATGCGGCACCCATCATTAATGTGCGGCTGGCCATAAATATTACGAAAGCCAGCCACAGGCCGTGATTGCCCAGAGTGCGCGTGGCGTACCAGACCGGAATAAAAACCAGTAACACTGCGACTAACATAATGTAGAGCATGGGTCGCGTGCGACCAGCGCCCAGAAAAATACCGTCGAACATAAAACCACCCACAGCGACCAGTGGAATCGTCGCCAGCCAGGGGAAAAACCGCGCGGCCGTGGTAGCTACGTCCGGAATATCGGTAAACAGGCCGATGATGGAAGCGCTAAAGACCAGGTAGAGGGCCGTAACTGCACCGGCGATGGCGACGCCCCACAGACAGGTGGTGCGGCACACCGCGTAAAATGTGTCGCTATCGCGGGCGCCCACCGCATGCCCGGTGAGCGCCTCGGCGGCGTGAGCGAAGCCGTCCAATGCGAACGCCAGGAGAAAAAACAGTTCCATTAAAATGGCGTTGGCGGCCAACACTTCCGCCCCCTGTCGCGCGCCGTTGGCGGTAAAGAACGCAAATGCAAACACCAGGCAGGCAGTGCGAATCAGCAAATGACCATTGACGGTAAACAGGCTGCGGTAGCGGTGCAGTTGCCGTAGCTGGGTCGGCTGCAAACTACCCGCGAGTCTAGCCTGCAGACCAAAAGCCAACCACAGGCCAAGCGCAAAACCCAAATACTCGGCTATCAGTGACGCCCAGGCGGCACCATCGCTGTGCAAATCCAGCCCGAGAATAAAGATTAAATCGAGCACAATATTGGTGGCATTGGTGACCAGCATCAAGGCCAGGGTAAGGCGTGCTTTCTGGTTGCCTATCAACCAGCCGATTAAACAAAACGTACCTAGTGTTGCGGGAGCACCCAGTATCCGAATGCTGCAGTAACTGAGCGCCAACGCCGCAGACTCCGGCGGTGGCGCGATGGCGGCGAGAATCAGCGTTAGCGCCGGAGTTTGTAGTACCACCAATAACAACCCAATGGCCGTAGCCAGTACCAGCGACTGGGCCAGCACCAGGCGATTGCGCGGATCGTCCTGCGCGCCCAGCGCCTGGGCGGTGACTGAAGTGGTGCCCATGCGCAAAAAGGAGAATGTCCAGATCAGCAGCCCCAGGGCGGTGGTCCCCGCCGCGACCGCGCTCAGGTAGCGCACGTCTTCCAGGTGCCCCAGTAGCGCGGTGTCGACGATGCCAGGTAACGGCGCGCTAATGGCGGCGGCAACCATGGGCAGTGCGATACGCAGTACGCGACGATGCATGGCGGTGTTGATATGCATCAACCAAACCGGGTTGAAATAGGGCATTATAGGGCAGTGACGCAGCCTTCGGGCTTCTGCTACAATGCGCCGCCACATCCGCCAGGGGCGGATATTCGTCGTAAAACCTGCTGGGCGATTCACTGCCACCGGTTTTTCAAATCTAGAACGCAACACGGAGATAATCTGGCAATGTTATCGAGAGCAAAGCCGCTTGTTATGCGATTGCTTGGCACTGTGCTATTGCTGCCGCTGGCCAGCATTGTTTGCGCAGAAGAAGGTTCACTCTGGGATGGGCTGAATATGCCCCGCGGCGTAACGTCCGTGAGTCGCCAGGTCTACGACTTGCACATGGCCGTTTTTTGGATCTGCGTGGTGATTGGCGTCGTCGTTTTCGGCGTAATGTTTTACAGCATGTACGCCCACCGCAAATCCAGAGGCGCCAAGGCCTCGAATTTTCACGAGAGTACGACCGTAGAAATTGCGTGGACGGTAGTCCCGACCCTGATCCTGCTGGTCATGGCGTTTCCCGCCACCACGGCCCTGCTCGATCTGTACGACACCTCCGAAGCGGATATGGACATCAAGGTAACCGGTTACCAATGGAAGTGGCAATACGAATACATGGGCGAGGGCGTCAGCTTTATGAGCGAGCTGTCCACGCCGGAAACCGCGATTTATAACAGCACGCCAAAGAGCGAATTCTACCTGCAGGAAGTCAGCGAGCCGCTGGTGTTACCGGTGGGCAAGAAGATTCGTTTTTTAATTACCGCCAAGGATGTGATTCACGCCTGGTGGGTTCCTGCTTTCGCCGTTAAGCGCGACGCGGTGCCGGGATTCGTCAACGAAACCTGGACGCGCATCGATGAGCCGGGGGTCTACCGCGGCGAGTGCGCGGAGCTGTGCGGCAAGGGTCACGCCTTTATGCCGATTGTGGTTAACGCGGTTCCCGAAGAAGAGTACAACGCCTGGTTGGCAGAGAAAAAGGCAGCCATGGCTACGGAGCGGGAGTTGGCCAGCAAACAATTCGGCCTCGACGAGTTGATGGTCAAGGGTGAAGAGGCTTACAACCGCTCCTGCGCCGCTTGCCATATGGGCAACGGCGAGGGTATTCCGGGGGTATTCCCCGCGATGAAAGATAGCCCCATTGCGTTGGGTGCGATTGTCGATCATCTCGACGTAGTTGTGAACGGAAAGTCTGGTACTGCGATGCAAGCATTTGGTGGCCAGCTTTCCGAAGTAGATCTGGCGGCGATCATCACCTATGAGCGCAACGCCTGGGGTAACAATACCGGGGACGTAGTGCAGCCGGTGGATGTTCTGAAATTCAAACAAGGCCGGGAGAAGTAAGTTATGGCACACGGTCCCGCAAAAGGCATTACCCGTTGGTTGTACACCACTAACCACAAGGACATTGGCACCCTGTACCTGTGGTTCAGTTTCGCCATGTTCCTGCTCGGCGGTTTTTTTGCGATGGTCATTCGGGCGGAGTTGTTTGAGCCTGGCATGCAAATCGTTAAACCGGAATTTTTTAACCAGATGACCACCATGCACGGCCTGGTGATGGTGTTTGGGGCGATCATGCCGGTGTTCGTTGGTCTCGCCAACTGGCAGATTCCGATGATGATCGGCGCGCCGGATATGGCGTTGCCGCGCATGAATAACCTCAGTTTCTGGATTTTACCGTTCGCGTTTACGCTAATGGCTTCCACCCTCTTTATGGAAGGCGGTGGACCTAATTTCGGCTGGACATTCTACGCACCGTTATCCACCACGTATGCGCCCGCGTCGGTTAATTATTTTATCTTCGCGGTACACATTCTCGGCGCGTCATCAATTATGGGATCGATTAATATTATTGCCACGGTGCTGAATCTGCGCGCCCCCGGCATGACCATGATGAAAATGCCGCTGTTCGTGTGGACCTGGCTGATTACCGCATTCCTGCTGGTTGCGGTGATGCCGGTACTGGCTGGCGCGGTCACCATGATGTTGATGGATATCAATTTTGGCACCAGCTTTTTTGATGCCGCTGGTGGTGGCGATCC
>JBFJKD010000175.1:0-5029 GCA_041635095.1 Porticoccaceae bacterium | reverse complement strand
GTCCCTGGCAGGCAAATTCACCCATAGCTGCACCATTTCAAAGGTGCCGCCAAGACGAGCGAATTCGCGCCCATGAAATTCTTCATGTACGACGCCAGATGCCGCGGTCATCCATTGCACATCCCCCGAACCAATCGTGCCACCGCCCCCTGAAGAGTCCCGATGCTCTATCTGCCCGCGATACACAATCGTCACCGTTTCGAATCCGCGGTGCGGGTGCGCCCCCACGCCACGTTTTTCATGGGTAGGCTGAAATTCAGTTGGCCCACCATAATCGAGTAGCAAAAACGGGCTCAGTGCAGCGCCAGCATCGGTGTAGGAAAATAATGTGCGTACTGGAAACCCGTCGCCCACCCAGTGCCCACCATCGCCGTACAAAATGCGGTTTAGCCGCCGGATGGTTTTTGTGTTGTCGAATGAGCCCATAGGTTACTCGGTAAATTTGCTGCAGCAATCGTAATTGGGCGCTTGGCCAGCAATTTGTAAAAGTACGGACCACACTAACGGATGGTCATCCTCAGGACCGAAAGCGGGCCACCTGAGCATCCGCTGCGGTGCGCAGCAAGATCGTGTCCGCAGCGATCAGAAAAAAACTGGCCCCCAGCTCTCGATAGCGGGCGGCCATTACCGGATCGGCGCAGTACACACCAGCGGGTTTACCGGCGGCGCGAATACGGGACAGCGCCTGTTCAACGACGCGACTCACCTCGGGGTGTCCCGGTTGCCCGAAATAGCCCAGCGCTGCGGCCAGATCAGCAGGACCCAGAAACACGCCGTCCACGCCGTCCACATTACAGATGGCCTCCAGCTCCTGTAGTCCCGCCGGGGTCTCTATTTGCACTAACAGACACAGTTGCTCGGCAACCGCATCGGCATAATTGGACACTCGACTCCAGTGGGTTGCGCGCGCCAGACCACCGCCAACCCCACGCACGCCGACGGGCGGATAGTGCATGGCGCGCACCAGCTGCCGGGCCTGCTCAGCAGACTCCACCATCGGCAGCAACAAAGTTTGCACACCAATATCCAGTAGCCGTTTGATAGTGGTCGCATTGTGATCCGGCGGGCGCACCGCCGACTTTACCGGATAGGCAGCCAGCGCCTGTAATTGTGCAAGAATGGAACGCAAATCGTTGGGGCCGTGCTCGGCGTCAATCAACAACCAGTCGAAGGCGGTATTTGCCATCAGCTCGGCGCTGTAGGCGTCGGCCAGGCCGAGAAAGGCACCGAGCTGCAAATCCCCGGCTAACAACGCTTGCTTAAAGGTGTTGATGGGCATGGTTAAGCTCATGGCGAATACCTGTACCGAGAATACTTTTAGGTGAAACGAAAGCCCATACTGCCCAGCGGACCAAAGTCCGCGTGAAACGTATCGCCGCGTTCCACAGGCATCAGGCGCGTAAACGAACCCCCGAGAATAATTTGCCCCGGCTCCAGACCAATATTGTGGCGCGCCAGCCGACGCGCCAGCCACACGATGCCATTGCCCGGATGATTCAGTACACCCGCGGACAAACCGGTTTCTTCCACTACACCATTGCGTGACAAAATGGCGCCTACCCAACGCAGGTCCACATCCATGGGCCGCACAGGGCGTCCGCCAGTAATAATACCTGCGCAGGCGGCGTTATCGGCAATGGTGTCTGTAACCTGCCGCCGTCGTCCGCTGACCGGATCAATCCGCTGGGTACGGGCGTCAATAATTTCGATGGCCGGACTGATAAATTCAGTAGCGCGCAATACGTCGGTTAAGGTGATGTGCTCGCCCTGCAGGCGCTCACCCAGATAAAACGCCAGTTCCACCTCCACCATGGGCACGATAAAACGGTCCAAGGGAATATCACCCCCAGCTTCGAATACCATATCGTCAAACAAAGTGCCGTAATCCGGCTCGTCCAGCTGCACTGCCACCTGCATCGCACGGGACGTCAAACCGATTTTGCGGCCGACAATGCGGCGCCCCTCCGCAAGCCGCAGCCGCGTCCACTCCTCCTGAATGGCGTAGCCGTCATCGATGGTCATTTCGGGATAAGCCAGGGACAGTTGACCGATCGCCTCGCCGCTTTGCAGAGCGCTATTTAGCGCCGCCGCACTTTTGGTAATGACAGCTTTGTTCAACATAACTCTGTGTATGCCCGCTTAATGACTATTAAAGTGGTTGACCATTAGCGGGAACATCGCGTCCCAGCGCTGGGTTTGCGCCCAGTGCCCACAGCGATCCAGTACGTGCAGCTCCGCATTCTTTAGATGCTCCAGAAAATACAAACTGGTTTCGAGGGGCACGATACGATCCTGCCGACCGTGCACAATGGCAAAATCGTGGGGCATGCGCTGCAACGCTGATGGCGGAAGGATTAACTCATCCATCCCGGTGCGCATGGCGGCAAACATAACTTCCTGGACCGCGCGCACTTTTGGATCCGTCGCAACACCAAACCGGGTCTGCACGATATCTTCGATTTCCGGCATCAAGCTGGGGTCGTAGACAAAGCTGTGCATCATTTCGCGATAACGACCAATACGCGGATCTTCGTAGAAGGTCAGGAGCCGGGACATTTCCGAGGTCCAGGTCATAGGTGCGCCGATGGCGCCCATTAACAATACCTTGTTAAAACGCTGCGGCGCTTCCAGTGTCAGGTGCAAAGCAAGCGCGCCGCCCATGGAGTTGCCAACCATATGCGCCTGTTCAATGTTCAATTCATCCATTAACGCTTTCACTTGTTCTACCCTCAGGCCAATCCATCCAGCGATATGCCCTGGTAAATCTAGCGGCAAATCGGATTGGCCAAACCCGATAAGATCCGGCGCAACCACGTAGAAATGCTCGGCCAGATCGGGCGCACAGCGCTGCCAGTTGGACATGGCGCTCGCGCCGGGTCCGGCACCGTGCAATAAAATCACAGCGGGCTTTTTGGGGTCGCCAGCCAACAGGCAGTGACTCGCCAATGCGCCGGAGGGAATTTTCTTTTCTACAATCGGGTGGCTCATATCTTGCCCCTTAAACCAGATAAAAAATCATCGGCCGCAAATCGGCTTACAGGAAAACATATCAATGTAAACGCTCGCCGACGTTGGTTACCATTATCCTGAAGACGCACAACAGACGCCCCCAACGAGGGAATTGTGTTTGGCTGCGTTTTAAACAGAGCCGGATAATACCCACCCGCCGGGAGATAAACAACCGAGTCCCAACTCTGCCTACGCGTCCTCCTTCTACGTGCCCTCTGTACGTTTTTTACGCAGCACCGACAACGTGGTTACCACCAGGGTGAGCAGGGTTAACGGTATCGCGAAGTACAGCATCGCCGCGCTATAGATCGGCACAGCGTCGTGGTGCGCCGCAGCCAGAAGCAGGTACAGGGTGTAGGCAATATAGTACCCAAACAGCGTGGCCCCTTCCCAGCGACTGATGACACCGCCAGTAAAAAAGATCGGTAGACATACAAACGCCACGACAATCATGATGGGCATATCGAAAGCGACCACCGCGTTGGAGACTGCCATACCCACGGGAGACACCGCACTCGCCAGACCGAGTACGCCCAATACATTGAACAGATTACTGCCGACAATGTTGCCAACCGCGATATCCCGCTCGCCACGCAGACTGGCGACCACGGAGGTTACCAGCTCGGGTAGCGACGTCCCCGCCGCAACGATGGTTAACCCGATAACCAGCTCGCTCACCCCAAAGTACTGCGCAATCGTCACGGCGCTCTCGACCAACCATTTCGAGCCGAGCACCAGCAGTACCAACCCGCCTGCGACCAGTGCGCCATTTAACAGCCAGCGATTGGCGACCTGGCCATGCACGCCAAACTCACGTACGTATTCGTCTTTTACTTGCGCACTTTCTGAGCGACTTTGCTTAATCAGCACGGCGATATAGAACAGCAGCCCCGCAAACAGCAGCATTCCCTCGACGCGACTAATACGCCCGTCCAGCGCCAACAACAGCACCAGGATCGAAGCCCCAATCATCAGCGGTACATCCAGCCGGATCAGCTGTTGCGACACTGCCAATGGCGCAACCAGCGCCGAAAGGCCAAGGATAAACAGCACATTAAAAATGTTGCTGCCGATAACATTGCCTAGCGCAATGTCGGGCTGGTGAGCCAGAGCCGCCTTGACACTTATCGCCAGTTCCGGCGCACTGGTACCAAACGCCACAACAGTTAGCCCGATGATCAACGGCGATATACCCAGCGCACTTGCCATACGGGAACTGCCGCGCACCAGAGCTTCTGCGCCAATCACCAGAAAGCCGAGACCGAGCACAAATAAAAGAATTGCCATAGCGTAATCAATCAATGTAGCAGTCAATGTAGCGGTGATGGATCATCGGCCACCCGCGACCCGAGGGCGCCTATCTTACTTTGAAACCTGCGATCTGCGTAGCCAATCGGAGTTCGCGCACGCTCGGCACCAACGACTTCCCCACCATCTATCTGAAGCGCGTCACACGCCATCCACCTAAATCTCTTCACAGGCCATGGCCGCAGTCAATCCCGCAACGCATCTGTGCGGGATCGTTGGCAGACGCCCGCCTGACGGCACAGCCAAATCCGCAAATGCCGCGGCCGGACCAGCGAAAGTCGTTAATATTACTTGCACACCAACAAACTCGGCGAGGGAGCGATTTATCGCCAACGGGTCATGCTTCACGCCACAGGGTGAGCGTGTACAATGTGCGGCCAACCACTTGCTTGAGCTGCACCTGCCAAAAATGGAAAAACGCGAGACCACGCACTTCGGTTTTCAGGATATTCCCGCCGCAGAAAAAGCTGGGCGGGTGGCCGACGTGTTTCATTCCGTGGCGCCTAAATATGACTTGATGAACGACCTGATGTCCGCAGGCGTGCACCGCCTGTGGAAGCAGGCCACCGTCGAATCCTCCGGGGTACGGCCAGGCCACAACGTGCTGGATATCGCCGGGGGCACCGGCGATCTGGCCCTGAAATTCGCGCGCCTGGTGGGCCCGACAGGTCGGATAATACTGGCGGATATTAACGCTTCGATGCTCAAGATC
>JBFJKD010000174.1:0-5059 GCA_041635095.1 Porticoccaceae bacterium | reverse complement strand
CGACCGATTCGGGCGATTCAGGTGGGTGGCCCCCTGGGGGCGTATTTACCGCAATCCCAGTGGGATTTACCGCTGGATTACGAGGCGTTTGCCGCCGCCGGGGCGATGCTCGGGCACGGCGGCGTAGTGGTGTTCGACGACACCGTGGATATGTCTGAACAGGCGCGCTTTGCCATGGAATTCTGCGCGGTAGAATCCTGCGGCAAATGCACACCGTGCCGGATTGGTGCCGTGCGCGGTGTGGAAGTGATCGATAACATACGTGCCGATCGGCAGCGGGATGAAAATCTTATTTTATTGCACGAACTGTGCGATACCATGGAGCTGGGGTCCCTGTGTGCGATGGGTGGTATGACACCATTCCCCGTGCGTAGCGCCGTACAATTTTTCCCTGAAGATTTTCAACCCGCAGGCCGTTAATGTCGGCGCGAAACTGCCAGCGAGGAGTAGAGTGATGCTGCATTATTATCAACCGGACAAAGATTATGGCACGCCGCCGGTAGCTACCGAATCTGCGGCGTCAGATTTAGTCGAGTTGTTTATCGATGGTGTTGCCGTGTCGGTCGCGGCTGGCACATCGGTCCTGCGCGCCGCCGCGGAGGCGGGCATCAAGGTGCCGAAATTATGCGCAACGGATTCCCTGGCCGCGTTTGGCTCCTGCCGCATGTGCCTGGTGGAAATTGCCGGGCGCAAAGGCTATCCGGCATCGTGCACCACGGAAGTGTCTCCCGGCATGGTGGTGAGCACTCAGACCGACGCGGTGGCGAAACTGCGGCGCAATGTGATGGAGCTGTATATTTCCGATCACCCACTGGATTGCCTGACTTGCGCCACCAATGGCAACTGCGAACTGCAGGATACTGCCGGTGAAGTGGGTTTGCGTGCCGTACGTTACGGTTACGCGGGTAAGAACCATCTGCGCGCGGAGCAAGATACATCTAACCCGTATTTCACGTTCGATCCATCCAAGTGTATTCTCTGTTCGCGGTGCGTGCGCGCCTGTGACGAAGTGCAGGGCACTTTTGCGCTAACCATCGACGGCCGCGGCTTTGATTCAAAAATAAGTCCCGGTCAAAACCAGGCCTTTATGGAATCCGACTGCGTGTCCTGCGGGGCCTGTGTCGATGCCTGCCCGACCGCAACACTGACTGAAAATACCATCATTCGCCTCGGCCAGCCGGAACACAGCGTGCTGACTACCTGTGCCTACTGTGGCGTGGGCTGCGCATTCAAAGCCGAAATGCGCGGCAATACGGTGGTCAATATGACGCCGTGGAAAGACGGCAAGGCCAACGAAGGGCACGCCTGCGTGAAGGGGCGCTTTGCCTTTGGCTATGCTACCCATCAGGATCGCATTACCACGCCGATGATTCGCGACAGTATCGACCAGCCGTGGCGAGAAGTGGCGTGGGAAGAAGCGTTTAGCTTTGCCGCACAACGCTTGCGCGCGGTGCAGGAAAAATACGGCCGCGACAGCATCGGTGGTATTACCTCTTCGCGCTGTACCAATGAAGAAACCTACCTGGTACAGAAAATGGTGCGTGCCGGATTTGGCAATAACAACGTGGACACCTGCGCGCGGGTCTGTCATTCACCCACCGGCTACGGACTGAAAACCACGTTGGGCGAGTCGGCGGGAACCCAGTCGTTCAAGTCGGTTGCCAAAGCGGATGTGGTGATGGTGATGGGCGCCAACCCGACGGACGCACATCCAGTGTTTGCCTCCCGGTTGAAGCGCCGACTGATGGAGGGCGCCAAGCTGATCGTAGTTGATCCACGCAGAATAGATCTGGTTAAAAGTCCGCATATTGAGGCCGCTTACCATCTTGCGCTGCGCCCGGGCACCAATGTGGCGTTTTTGAATGCGATGGCCCACGTGATTGTGACGGAGGGCCTGGAAGATAGTCACTTCGTTGCCGAGCGATGTGAAACTGCCGCCTATCGACAGTGGCGCGCGTTCGTGAGCGATAGCAGACTTTCTCCGGAGAATACTGCAGCGATCACCGGTATTACGGCGACAGATTTACGCGGCGCGGCACGCCTGTTTGCCACTGGCGGTAACGCGGCCATTTATTACGGGTTGGGGGTGACTGAACACAGCCAGGGGTCGACTGCGGTGATGGGTATTGCCAATCTGGCAATGGCCACCGGCAACATTGGTCGCGAAGGGGTCGGCGTGAATCCGTTGCGCGGGCAGAACAATGTGCAGGGCTCCTGTGATATGGGGTCGTTTCCCCATGAATTGCCCGGCTACCGGCACGTATCCGATCAGCACACCCGTGCGCTATTCGAGCGTGACTGGGGCGTGCAGATTGATAGTGAGCCGGGATTGCGCATCCCCAATATGTTCGATGCGGCCATCGACGGACACTTCAAGGGGCTGTACTGCCAGGGGGAGGATATTGCCCAGTCCGACCCCAATACCACCCACGTGGAGGCGGCGCTGTCCTCGTTAGAGTGTTTGATCGTACAGGATTTATTTCTCAACGAAACCGCCAAGTTTGCCCATGTGTTTTTACCGGGTTCCTCCTTCCTGGAAAAAGACGGTACCTTTACTAATGCGGAGCGTCGTATCTCGCCAGTGCGCAGGGCCATGCCGCCCAAGGCTGGTCTGGCCGACTGGGAGGTGACCATGGGTCTGTCTCAGGCGCTCGGCTACCCGATGGCGTACCGGCACCCCAGCGAAATTATGGATGAGATCGCCCGCCTGACACCGACCTTTGCCGGCGTAAGTTATGCCCGCCTGGACGAGCTGGGCTCTATTCAATGGCCGTGCAATGATGCGGCACCCGACGGCACACCGACCATGCACGAACAAATGTTTGTGCGTGGCAAAGGCTATTTCGCGACGACCGAATTTGTGCCCACCGAGGAGCGCGCCACACGTAAACACCCTCTGCTGTTGACCACGGGGCGAATTTTGTCGCAGTACAATGTGGGCGCGCAGACAAGGCGTACCTCCAATAGTGCCTGGCACGCCGAAGATATTCTGGAAATCCATCCCCACGACGCGGAAGAGCGCGGCATTGTTGACGGGGACTGGATCGGTATTCAAAGCCGGGTAGGAGATACAGTATTGCGCGCGCGGGTGTCCGAGCGCATGCAGCCGGGCGTGGTTTACACCACGTTTCATCACCCGGTGTCCGGGGCCAACGTGGTCACTACGGATAATTCTGATTGGGCCACCAACTGTCCCGAATACAAGGTGACGGCGGTCCAGGTCAGTAAAGTCACCGCGCCGTCCGCTTGGCAAGCCCGGCAGCAAGCGTTTAATAAGCAGCAATTACATTTGCTCGACCAGGCCCGAAGCCCCGCTAATGGCGTTATCGACTCCGTGTCCTGATCCGATTATGGTTGAGGACAAAACAGGTGGACGCAATGCGCAGACTGTCGCCGCCGAGAGCTGGCACGGTAGTGGCGCAGACGGCGTCGTCGTGGCCGTCGACGATCAGGTGGCTCGGGAGGTTGCAGTAGCGCTGGTGTACAACGGCATTTCCCATGTGGTGATGATGGCCACGCCGGATGATCTCGAAGATTTCGCGCTAGGATTTAGTTTGAGCGAAAATATTTTGGCGACGGCGGGTGAGATGTATGCGCTGGAGCTCGTCGCCAGCGATCTCGGCATCGAAGTTGTCATGACTATCAGTGCTGAGCGCTTTGCTGCATTAAAGCACCGGCGCCGCAACCTCACCGGCCGCACCGGCTGCGGCCTGTGCGGCGCGGAGTCCCTACGCGAGGCGATACGGCCACCTCCACAGGTTTCTGAGCACGTTAAAATAAGCGCTGGCGCGGTGCAAACAGCGGTCGCACAGCTCAACGACTGGCAGCCGCTACAGGCCGTAACCGGCGCGGTACACGGCGCGGCATGGTGTAATTTAAATGGCAGTATTCAGCTTTTGCGCGAGGACGTTGGGCGCCATAATGCACTGGACAAATTACTGGGTGCGTTACACAAAAAGGACAGCGCAGGGTTTACTGCTACTCAAGGATTTGTATTGATTTCCAGCCGGGCCAGCTACGAGATGGTTGCGAAGACTGCGGCACTCGGCATCGAAGTACTGGCGGCGGTGTCGGCGCCGACAACACTGGCGATACAGTTGGCGCAGCGGGCTGGCGTAACTCTGATTGGCTTTGCGCGCCCAGGGCGTCATATGCTCTACAGCCATGCGCAACGTATCGTTCCGGCACTGTAGCGGCCGGAACAACCAGTCAACAGAGAGAAACCGTAGAGCATCCCTATGTCAGATCCACAACCTCACCACCCCGAGCACGGCAGGAGCGCTACAGCGCCACTGATAAAAATGGCAAATCAGATCGCCATCAACATGCCTGGCTGCGGTGACGAGCACGTCACCGCAGTGGCGGCACACATGCAAAAATTTTGGTCGCCCTTTATGCGACGGCAAATTTGCGAGTATTGCTCCACTGACGGCCAGAGTTTGAGTCCGGCTGCCAAACGTGCGGTCGAGCTGTTGGGCGAGCTTTAAGAGTTGGACAGCTGCGAGTGCGTTTTCCAGTGAAAGGCTGATAAATTAGCTAAAAACTCGATGACTATTTCTGATTTGTGCAGCTCCCTGATTTGTGCAACTCCCTGATTTGTGCAACCCCCTGATTTATGTAACCCCGCAGAGCGGCGAAGCGGGTCCTCTAGTCTTTAGTCGACCCCCGGCCCTGTGTTTTTACCGTTCGACGGGTTAATTTTAGCCTTCCTTCTTATTGCGTAGCTTTGCTTGTTTTTTTCCGCTCTTTTTCCGCTCTTTTTCCGCACACACGATTTTGTGACACAGCGCAAAAAGCACCTGCCCGTCAGCCCAGGAAACTTGATTCGCATCCTGTAAAAACTGGGCGTATTGCCAGCGGATGATGCGGGGCTGCGCTAGTCTGTTGAAGAAAAAAGTTTCGTAATGAAGTTTTATTTTTCACCGAATGGTTCGCACAGAGCTGACGGGGCTGGTTATGGATCAATTACAAAAAAATGGTTGTCGAGTTGTATGGGCAGATGGGTCCAGCGGGTGCAGCCGACGCAAAAATATATAGTTTGGAGTAAGTGCACAGCAGT
>JBFJKD010000173.1:0-5064 GCA_041635095.1 Porticoccaceae bacterium | reverse complement strand
GCCGCATCCAGAGTCGGCTCGTTGAGCAGGCACAGCACCGGGCCGAAGACCTCGTCTTTATAGATACTCATGTCCCGGGTGACATCACTAAAAATAGTGGGGCCAATCCAGTTGCCGTCCGGATAACCTTCCACGGTGCAGTCGCTGCCGTCGAGCAGACAGGTGGCGCCGTCCCGTTTCGCCTGGGCAATGGCCGCGGTGATTTTTTCTTTTGCCGCGGTGTTGGTTTGCGGGCCGTAGGCAGCACCCTTGTCAGACCAGACGCCGGGGCGAATTTTCTGCGCGGCAGCCTTGATGTCGTCGGCCCAGGCCGCGGCTTCGCCTACCAGAATCACATTGGGGATGGCCATGCAACGCTGGCCCGCCGCACCGAATGCCGAGCCGATAATATTGTTTACGACCTGACTTTTGTTGGCGTCGGGCATCACCACCATGTGGTTGTTGGCGCCGGTCATGCACTGCATGCGTTTAAGATTTTCCGTGCCCTTGCGGTAGATGTGCTTGCCCACCGGCACCGAGCCGACAAAGGAACCGGCGCGAATGTCCGGGTGTTCGAGCAGGTAGTCCACCTGGTGGGCACCGCCGTGGATCACCTGCACCACCCCTTTGGGTGCGCCCGCTTCTTCGAACAATTCCACCAGCCGGGTCGGGGTCAGGGGGTCGCGCTCGGAGGGTTTGAGAATAAACGTATTACCGCACGCCACCGCCAGTGGAAACATCCACAGGGGAATCATCGCCGGGAAATTAAACGGGGTGATACCCATGCACACGCCGATGGGCTGAATATAGGAATAGGTGTCTATACCACCGGCGACGTTTTCCACCGTTTCGCCCATCATCAGACTGGGAATGTTGGCCGCGTGCTCCACCACTTCAATCCCGCGCCATACGTCGCCTTTGGCATCTTCAAAGGTTTTACCCAGCTCGCGGCTAATAATTTCCGCCAGTTCGTCGTGGTGTTCTTTCAGCAAATGCTGATAGCGCAACATCAGCCGCGCCCGTTGTGGCACTGGCACTTCCTTCCAGATCTGGAAGGCCGCCCTGGCCGACGCAACCGCGCGCTCCATTTCGTCGTCGGTGGCGCAGGGCACTTCGGTCAACAGCTGCTGATTGGTGGGATCGACTACCCGGGTAAAGTCGCTGGTGCGGCTTTGCACCCATTCGCCGTCGATAAACAGGGGAACCTTTGCAGGAAATTTCATCGCGTATCTCGCTGGTCTGTACGGGTGATCGGAATCAAATCTGGCGCCCCGCGGCCACGCCGCCGGACGGCTATTGTACCGCAGGTTTAAACCATCTCAACACGACGCTTCTCCACCCATGCCCAACACACCAACTTCAGACACATTAGCTCTCAGGTATGGAGCAGCGTCAGCGCGATCTGTTACGCTGCCTTGGCGACCGTGCCAATCCAGGGCAGCGACGCAACCGTTGTAATGCAATAGATCGTAAAGAGCGGGGGCAGTGATGGATTTGAATCTTAACGGCCAGGTCGCTCTGGTGACCGGCAGTCACCGCGGCACAGGGCAAATCATTGCCCAACGCCTGGCCGAAGAAGGCGCCTGTGTGATTGCCCACGGGTTCGCACCGGATAGTGCGCAACATGTGGTGGCTAACTCCGCGGTGAGTCACGGGGTGTGGGGCGATATTCTCACCGATGCGGGCGCGGAGCAGGTGGTGGCGCAAGCACTGGCACTGACCGGCAAAGTGGACATTCTTATCAATAACTACGGGACGGCTGGCGAAAAAAAGTGGGCGACCGCCACGACTGACGACTGGTTACATATGTATCAGGTCAATGTCCTGTCCGCAGCGCGCATGATTCGCCTGCTGGCACCGCACATGCGCGCGCGGGGTTACGGGCGAATTATTCAGCTCGGCACCATCGGCTCAACCCAGCCCAACGCCCTGCGCCCCCACTACTACGCCGCCAAGGGCGCGCTCGCCAATATCGCCGTCAGCCTCGCCAAGGATCTGGCGGGCACCGGGGTGACCGTCAATACGGTTTCGCCGGGCTATATTCGCACACCGGAAATTGAGGCGGGATTTCGCGCCAAAGCGCAGCGCGAGGGCTGGCCGGATGATTGGCCCAGCATAGAGGCGCGCATTGTAGCGGAACGTTTTCCCAACCCGGTGGGGCGCATCGCTACCCGGGAAGAGGTCGCCGACCTGGTGTGCTTTGTGGCCAGTGGCCGCGCCGGTTTTATCAACGGCCAGAATATCCGTATCGACGGTGGTGCGGTGGATATTGTTCACTAAAAATTCCCGTTGGCCAGACAATTATTTTCCCTGCATGGGCGCGGCTACCCGGTGGTGAAAACCCGTTCCTCGGGTATGATAACGCCTTTATTTTAGAGACCTTCACCCATGGAGTGGCAAGGAATTTTGGTTATCGCCCTCACCGTCGGCGCGTTGGGGACACTGGTATTTACCCGCATCAGCACACACCTGGTGATGATGACGGCGCTCGTTCTGTTGAGCGCCAGCGGTATTCTGCTGCCGAGCGAGGCGCTGGCGGGCTTTAGCAATGACGGGTTGGTCACCGTGGCCGCGTTGTTTATTGTCGCGGCGGGTATTCACGCCAGCGGTGGTATCGACCTGATTATTCACGGGTTGCTCGGGCACCCGCGCACCGTGCGCGGGGCGCAGTTGCGCCTGTGCACACCGGTTATCCTGTTAAGCGGATTCCTGAATAACACGCCCATCGTTGCCACGCTAATTCCGGGCGTCAACGCCTGGGCCAGAAAATTAGGTATCGCCTCCTCCAAGCTGATGATTCCCCTGAGCTACGCCGCCATTATGGGCGGCACGCTGACGCTGATTGGCACCAGCACCAACCTGATCGTAAACAGTCAGTATCAAACGCTGACCGGCAACGCCGGGTTTCCCATTTTTGCCATTACGCTGATCGGCTTGCCCGTGTGCCTGGTGGGGCTCCTGTTTATGCTGTGGTTGTTTCCCCGCTGGTTACCGGATCACCGCGACGGCGCCCTGTTTAGCGATGTGCGGGAATTTACCCTCGAAGTCGCCGTCGCCCACGACGGGCCACTGGTGGGCAAGACCGTTGAACAGGCCGGGCTGCGCCGCCTGGTTAAAATTTATCTGGTGGAAATTGAGCGGGACGGCAGCATCGTCACGGCGGTGTCGTCCGAAGAGCACCTGCGCGGCGGCGACCGCCTGGTGTTTGCAGGCAATACGGAGGCCATCTCCGACCTGTTGCGTATCAAGGGTATCGTGCCCTCCACCGGAGATGATCGGCCGGCGCTGAGTCAGGCGCGGGAAGAGCGCTGCCTGGTGGAGGCGGCCCTGTCACCCCACTCGGAATGCATTGGCCAGACCATTCGCGACTCGCGTTTCCGCGACCGCTACGGCGCCGTTATTCTCGCGGTAGCACGGGGCGGAGAACGAATTTCGGGCAATCTCGGCACCATCAAACTGCGCGCCGGGGACACGTTGCTACTGGAAGCGCGGCCAGCGTTTGTAACTCGCCAGCGTTATAACAAGGACTTCCTGTTAATTAGCGATCTCGATCAGGAACAGCCGCGCCACAATCGCGCCTACCTGGCCTGGGCCATCCTGCTGGCCATTGTGATCAGCGCCTCAACGGGAATGCTGAGCATGCTCGACGCGTCCTTGTTGGGCGCTGGCGCTATTTTGGCCAGCGGCTGTTGTTCCCTGAGTCAGGCGCATAAGAGTCTCGATCTGAATGTGCTAATCACCATCGGCGCGTCCTTTGCCCTGGGCGCGGCGATTTACAAAACCGGTGTGGCCGCCCAGTTGGCAGAGCAGGTGTTGTCCATTAGCGCAGGGCAGGCGTGGCTGGCATTGGTACTCGCCTATATGTGCGTGTCGCTACTCACTGAAATCATTACCAACAATGCGGCTGCGCTGATGATGCTGCCGATTGCGCTGGAAATTGCGGAAAAATCCCACAGCGCGCCGGAACCTTTTGTTTTCGCGGTGATGATGGCGGCTTCCGCCAGCTTCGCCACGCCCCTCGGCTATCAAACCAATTTGATGGTATACGGCCCCGGCGGCTATCGGTTTCAGGATTTTCTGAAGGTTGGCATACCGATGAATATCATCGTTGGGGTAACGTCGCTGATAGCCATCACGCTGATCTGGCCGCTGTGAGTGTCTGCAAATAATTCACTGCGAAAAACCACACCACCGATCGGAATCTTTCGTGTGCTGAGGCTTTTTCGCTACAATGGCGGCCTCATTCCAACTCCCGTATAACCCCATGGCTCAATACGTTTACACCATGAACCGGGTGGGCAAGATTGTCCCGCCCAAACGCGAAATTCTGAAAGACATTTCCCTGTCATTTTTCCCCGGCGCAAAAATTGGCGTGCTGGGGTTGAACGGTTCGGGCAAATCGACGTTGCTGCGCATTATGGCTGGCATCGACACAGATATTATTGGCGAAGCGCGCGCCATGCCCGGCATCAAGATTGGCTATCTCGCCCAGGAACCCGCTCTGGACCCGAACAAGGACGTGCGCGGCAATGTGATGGACGGGGTTGCGGAAGCCGCCAATGCCCTGCGGGAACTGGACGAGGTTTACGCGGCTTATGCCGAACCCGAAGCCGACTTTGACAAGCTCGCCAAACGCCAGGGCGAACTGGAAGACATTATTCAGACCTGGGACGCACACAATCTGGAGCACACCCTCGACGTGGCCGCCGACGCCCTGCGGTTACCGCCCTGGGACGCCGATATCAAGCGGCTATCCGGCGGCGAAAAACGGCGCGTCGCACTGTGTCGACTGCTGTTGTCGCGCCCCGATATGCTGTTACTCGATGAACCGACCAACCATCTGGACGCCGAGTCTGTGTTCTGGCTGGAACAGTTTCTGCACGATTTTCCCGGTACCGTGGTCGCCGTAACTCACGACCGCTATTTTCTGGACAATGTGGCGGGCTGGATTCTCGAGCTGGATCGCGGCCACGGTATTCCCTACGAAGGCAATTACACCACCTGGCTGGAAACCAAATCTCAACGCCTGGCTGGCGAGCAAAAAGCCGAAGCTGCCCGACAAAAATCCATTCAGCAGGAGCTGGC
>JBFJKD010000172.1:0-5162 GCA_041635095.1 Porticoccaceae bacterium | reverse complement strand
GAGATGGTGATGCCGGGTGACAACATCCAGATGACGGTCACGTTGATAGCGCCGATAGCGATGGAAGAAGGTCTGCGCTTTGCGATTCGCGAAGGCGGACGCACGGTGGGTGCGGGTGTGGTAGCCAAGATTATTGCGTAAGCACGAGTGCGCGGCGGTGTGGCAGGTTAGACCGGCCCGCCCCGGCCTGCAACTGGAGTGTCTATCCGGGCCCGGGCGCTGAAAAAATAAAGGTAGTGGCGACCGGAAAGGGCCGTTATTTACTTGACACCATAGCGAGGCGACTATAGAATCTCGCCTCTTTTTTCCAAGGCTTCACGCGGTTTTACCGAGGTGGGCACAGAGTTGGAGTTCAGACTTAATGCAGGATCAGCGCATCAGAATACGCCTCAAGGCTTTTGATCACAGGCTGATCGACACCTCGACGCGGGAAATAGTTGAGACCGTAAAGCGTACTGGAGCGAAGATCCGTGGGCCGATTCCACTGCCCACCAAGAAGGAGCGCTTCACTATCCTGATTTCTCCGCACGTCAATAAAGATGCGCGAGATCAGTATGAAATTCGTACCCATAAACGCATGCTCGATATTATCGAGCCGACGGAAAAAACCGTCGATGCGTTGATGAAGCTCGACCTGGCTGCTGGTGTAGATGTACAGATCAGTCTGGGTTGATTAAAGCCTGACCGGCATTTGCCGGCGGTGTAACGCCTTGAAATGGGCGGCCATAGCGGGTAACAGCCCCGTACACTAAGAGGTTCAAAATGAGTGTTGGAATAGTCGGTCGCAAGTGCGGCATGAGTCGTGTATTTACCGACGAGGGTGTCTCGATACCAGTGACGGTAATTGAGGCGGCGCCTAATCGTATTACCCAGATTAAAACCCCTGATATCGATGGTTATGCTGCAGTGCAGGTCACTGCTGGCGTGCGCCGTGCTTCTCGCGTTACCAAGGGGGCGGCTGGGCATTTTGCCAAGGCTGGCTCCGAAGCGGGTCGCGGTCTATGGGAGTTTCGACTCGACGGTAGCGACGAAAGCTTTGAGGTGGGCGGCACGATTGCGGTCGACCGTTTTCAGGCGGGTCAGATCGTCGATGTCTGCGGCACGTCCAAAGGTAAAGGCTTCGCCGGTGTCATCAAGCGCTGGAATTTCTCCATGCAAGACGCGACGCACGGTAATTCCCTGTCCCATCGCGCGCCGGGCTCCATTGGTCAGAACCAGTCCCCCGGTCGGGTTTTTCCCGGCAAGAAAATGGCTGGACAGATGGGTGCCGTGCGCAGCACGACGCAAAATCTCGAAGTGGTTCGGGTTTATCCCGAGCGCAATTTAATACTGGTTAAAGGCGCCGTACCCGGTGCTCCAGGTGGCGACGTCATTGTGCGTCCGGCCGTAAAAAAGGCCTGAGGGGTAAACAATGGAGCTAAACATAGCGACGCCCAAAGGTAGTAGCGGAACGGTTACGGTTTCCGATCGCACTTTTGGCAAAGAATTTAATCAGGACCTGGTGCATCAGGCGGTCGTCGCCTATCAGGCGGGTGGGCGTCAGGGTACGCGGGCGCAGAAAAATCGCGCTGCAGTATCTGGTGGTGGCAAAAAGCCGTGGCGGCAGAAAGGTACCGGGCGGGCGCGGGCGGGCACTATCCGTAGCCCGTTGTGGCGCTCTGGTGGCGTCACGTTTGCCGCAAAGCCACAGGATCATTCGCAAAAACTCAATCGCAAGATGTACCGCGAAGCATTGCGTTCCATTTTGTCAGAACTGGCACGCCAGGATCGGCTGATTGTGGTGGACTCCTTTGATATGGATGCGCCCAAAACCAAGGGGTTGACACTGAAGCTGGCGGAGTACGGCCTGGATAACGTGTTGATCGTGACTGAGAATGTAAACGAAAATTTGTATTTGTCGGCGCGTAATTTACATAAGGTCGATGTGCGCGATGCGACTGCTGCCGATCCGGTCAGCCTGATCGGTTTTGACAAGGTGCTGATTACCGTGCCCGCCCTGAAAAAATTTGAGGAGATGCTGGGATGAACGACGAACGCATCTTCAAGGTCCTGTTGGGCCCGGTGATTTCAGAAAAGGCGTCAAACGTCGCCGACAAAGCGAACCAGGTGGTGTTTAAAATTTCCCAGGACGCGACCAAGCGGGAAGTGAAGCGCGCGGTAGAGAAATTGTTTGAAGTGCAGGTGATGAATGTGCGTGTCGCCAATATCAAGGGCAAGGTTAAGTTGACCCGTAATGGTTTGGGGCGGCGTTCCGACTGCAAAAAAGCTTACGTGCGTCTGGCGCCAGGTCAAGATATTGACTTTGCGGCGGCGGAATAAGGGGATGTTGTGATGGCAGTAGTAAAGAGAAAACCCACTTCCCCCGGTCGCCGTTTTGTCGTCAGCGTGGTCAGCGCTGACCTGCACAAGGGCGCGCCACACGCGCCGTTGCTAGACACCAAGCAGAAATCCGGTGGCCGTAACAGCGCTGGGCGCATCACCACCCGACATATTGGCGGTGGTCATCGACAGCACTATCGTATTATCGATTTCAAGCGCAACAAAGACGGTGTTCTCGGCAATGTTGAACGTCTGGAGTACGATCCAAACCGCACTGCGAATATTGCGCTGGTTTGTTATGGTGACGGTGAGCGACGCTATATTATCGCCCCCAAAGGGCTGGCGGCTGGCGATGTGATTCAGTCCGGTCAGCACGCGCCGATCAAAACGGGCAATACGCTGCCGTTGCGCAATATTCCGGTAGGTAGTGTGGTGCATTGTGTCGAGATGAAGCCGGGTAAAGGTGCCCAGCTGGCACGCAGTGCCGGTACGTCGGTGCAACTGGTAGCGCGCGAAGGTCAATATGCGACATTGCGTCTGCGCAGTGGCGAGATGCGCAAAGTGCCGTCCGAATGTCGGGCCACTATCGGCGAAGTTTCCAACAGTGAGCACAATCTGCGTTCATTAGGTAAGGCTGGCGCTACGCGCTGGCGCGGTGTGCGGCCAACCGTGCGCGGGGTTGCCATGAACCCGGTGGATCACCCACACGGTGGTGGTGAAGGGCGTACTTCAGGCGGCCGCCATCCGGTCACCCCATGGGGCGTACCGACTAAAGGTTACAAAACACGTAAGAACAAGCGTACTGATAACATGATTGTCCGTCGACGCAACAAATAACGACGACCAAAGAGGAATTACTAGTGCCACGTTCCCTGAAAAAAGGCCCCTTTGTAGACCTGCATTTAATGAGTAAGGTCGAAGTTGCGGTGCAAAGCAGCGATCGTAGACCCATCAAGACCTGGTCGCGTCGCTCCATGATATTGCCGCAAATGGTGGGTACCACCATTGCGATTCACAACGGTCGCCAGCACGTCCCCATTTTGATCTCGGAAGAGATGGTGGGCCACAAGTTGGGCGAATTTGCGCCGACACGGACCTTTCGTGGTCACGTGGCGGACAAGAAAGCTAAACGCTAGGTGCGTACGAGGTAAGTAACGGTGGAAGTAGCAGCGGTATTACGCAAAGCCAGATTGTCGCCCCAAAAGGCGCGCCTCGTAGCCGACCAGGTACGGGGCAAGCCGGTGGAAGAGGCGCTCGATATTCTGGCATTCAGTAACAAGAAGGGTGCCGAAATTGTTAAAAAGGTACTTGAGTCAGCGATCGCCAATGCCGAGCACAACGAAGGTGCCGATGTTGATGAGTTGAAGGTGTCGACAGTTTTTGTCGACGAAGGCGCGATATTGAAACGTATCAAGCCGCGAGCCAAAGGGCGCGCGGATCGAATTTTCAAGCGCACCTGCCACATTACTGTCAAAGTTGCCGACCAGTAAGGCAAGGGTTTAGGAGCCGCTACATGGGTCAGAAAGTACATCCAACAGGCATACGTCTGGGTATTACCAAGAAGCACACGTCTATCTGGTATGCCAATAGTAAAGATTATGCCGACAGGCTTAATTCGGATTTGCAGGTGCGTGCGCTACTGCAAAAGAAACTGGCGCATGCGTCGGTGAGCCGGGTGGACATAGAGCGGCCATCCGCCTCTGCGAAAATCACGATTCATACGGCACGGCCTGGAATCGTGATTGGCAAGAAGGGCGAGGATGTCGACAAGTTGCGCGCTGAGGTATCCGCCAAAATGGGCGTACCGGTGCACATCAACATTGAGGAAATTCGTAAACCGGATCTGGATGCCACTTTGGTTGCACAAAGTATCGCGCAGCAGCTGGAGCGTCGGGTGATGTTTCGCCGTGCGATCAAGCGCGCCGTACAAAACGCGATGCGCCAGGGTGCCAAGGGCGTGAAAATACAAATTGGCGGACGTTTGAACGGCGCAGAGATAGCGCGCACCGAGTGGCAGCGCGAAGGCCGGGTACCGTTGCACACGCTGCGTGCGGATATCGATTATGCGACGGCGGAAGCGCTCACTACCTACGGCATCATTGGCGTCAAAGTTTGGGTTTTCAAGGGTGAAATGCTGGGCGGCGAAGAAGCCGAATCAACTTCCACCAAGAAATGATTTGAGGATAAGGGCTGAGCGACATGCTGCAACCAAAACGTACGAAGTACCGCAAGCAACATAAGGGCCGTAACCGGGGCTTGGCCGTGCGTGGCAGCAAGGTTAGTTTTGGGGAGTTCGGGCTCAAGGCTGAAATTCGCGGGCGTTTGACCGCCCGTCAGATTGAAGCCGCGCGACGGGCGATGACGCGCCATGTAAAGCGTAACGGAAAAATCTGGATTCGTGTGTTTCCCGATAAGCCGATAACCAAAAAACCGCTCGAAGTGCGAATGGGTAAGGGTAAAGGTAACGTCGAGTATTGGGTGGCCCTGGTTCAGCCCGGCACCATGCTCTACGAAATGGAAGGCGTTTCGGAACAAATCGCGCGTGAGGCTTTTGCCCTCGCTGCGGCCAAGCTGCCTATTCAAACTATTTTTGTTAAACGGTCGGTGATGTGATGCAGGCAACTGAATTGCGAGAAAAATCTCCGGAAGAGCTGAACAAAGAATTGCGTGCGCAGTTGGAAAAACAGTTTCGCCTGCGTATGAAGCGATCCACGGGGCAGCTCAACGAGACCCACGAACTGCGTAACACGCGGCGCACGATTGCGCGTATCAAGACCGCGCTAAACGCAAAGGCAGGAAGTTGATATGACGGAAAAAACAGCACGCACGCTGTCCGGACGGGT
>JBFJKD010000171.1:0-5183 GCA_041635095.1 Porticoccaceae bacterium | reverse complement strand
ATAAGTTGGCCGGTTCGATATAGCGCCAGAGAACCCCGGCTGCGAGTACCAGTATCATCGGCAATAAATGTTGCATGAATTTATTCCTCGCCTCAGCCACGCGCTCGCGTCGGCGCGACGTAATGTTTCATGGCCGGTTTGTGTGTGGGAGAGTTTAACTCAGCAATAATTTTTTCCAGCGCCATATCGCTGTCCGTCATACGCTCCCGTTGGCGCAGGTATTCGAGCCAGGACTCTACCAGGAATGTTTCCGTAAACTGATCGGGTTTGATGGCATCCTGAAAAATTTCCCAGAAAAAAGCGCCGTTGCGTCTGCGTGTACGGCGAACTTTTTGCATCGCATCCAGAAAGCTCGGCTGGTTGTGATTCGGGATAACATATTGAACCGTGACCATCACCGGACCCCGCGTGTGTGCGATCTGTATACTGGACTCAGGTTCGATTCCCGTGCGCGTCACGCTGGGTATATTTTTCTGTTCGCTGGCAATTGGAAAAAGTTTGCTGAGCAGTAGTGTCGCCAGCAAACCGATCACCGCGCAATAAATGCTGGCGGCAACACTGGTGACATCGGACAGGTATCCCCACAGGGCGCTGCCCACCGCCGTACAGCCCCCATAATTCAGCATAACAATCGACAACGCCCGGGCCCGCACCCAGTCCGGTACGGTCAGTTGCGCGGTGACGGTCATGGACGAAAACAGCACAATCCAGGCGATGCCGATCAGCAGGGTCAGGATGCCAATCAGCCAGAAATTCGTCGTGGCGCTCAATGCTAACAAAGCCAGTGCATACAGCCCAGTGGCTGCGCCAAACTGCAGATTGCGGGAATAGCGCAACCCGAGTCCGGGTAGCCACATCGCACCGAGTACCGCGCCGAGTCCCGATACCGCCATCAGCAAACCATATGTACTGGCGCTGGCGTTAAGATCCCGAATCAATATCACTGCAATCAACGACCAGAACGCGCTGGCAAAAAAGAAGCACGCGGCGCTGCGGATCAATACCACCTTCAAGTCCGGCTCGTGCAGGGTGTAACGCAGTCCCGCTTTGAGGGCCGACACAAAGCGTTCCACCGGCAGCACGCTGTTAAGGGTCGGCAATTTGGGGTGCCAGACTAATAAAGCTACCAGCACAAACACAAAAGACACCGCGTTAATGATAAACACCGGCAGTGCGCCCCAGGAGGCGATAACAATACCACCCAGGGCTGGGCCAATGGCCTTGCTCATATTGGTGCTAAGGGTATTTAGCGTCACCGCATTGCTGAGCTGCTCCCGAGGCACGTAGGAAGGAATATTCGCCGCCCAGGGGGGGCGCAGCATGGCGTTGCCGATACCCAGTGCGAAGGTGGCTATCAGCAGTAGCCATTCAGTAGTCAGCTCCAGATGGGTCAGAAGCGAAAGCCAGACGGCGGTCGCCAGCATCCACAGATGCAACACCACCAGCAGCGTGCGGCGATTAACGGTGTCCCCCAGTGCACCGGCCGGATAACCCACCAGCAAAAAGGGCAGGGTGGCGGCGGTTTGAATCAATGCGATCATCAGATTGGATGGGGCGAGGCTCGCCATCATCCAGGTCACCCCCACCTCGTTCATCCAGGTGCCGATATTGGACACCACCATGGCGATCCACATTACCCGGTAGATGGGGAACGCCAACGGGGTCCATACGGAATTGGAGCGGATGGGTGCGGAGCTCGGCATAGTAGTTTATTAGTAAGGTTGAGGGCGTACAAACCGCTTGATTCAGGATGGTAGTAGTTCCATCGTCAATACACGGTCATTCGAGTTACATCAATAATGGTCTTTGTGTCCAGTAAAAATGTACCACAGTTATTAAGTTTTTAGTTAATTAAGTTATTTGTAGTGCAGCTACTTATGCGATTTAGTTTCTTTAGAATGATTCTTAATTACGATACATTACACGTCGTAAATTGATATAACCGTCATAACCATTAGAAATAACTTTTAAAGGGGGAGGAAGAGATGAAATACATCTCCGCTCGTACAGTTACAACCAGCTGTCTTGGTTTTATTCTCGCTTGTGCACCATTAGTGGTCGTGCACGCGTTTAATTTCCGCAGTGGAGACCTGTCTGGCGCTCTCGATACCGACCTGACCTACGGGCTGCAGTATCGCACCGAGGACGCCGCTGAGGAAAACAAGGGTGCCTACGGCAACCGGGCCCTGTATCCCGACAGGGGGGATATCTTCAGTAACCAGGTGCGCGCCTCGGTAACCCTTGCGCTGGAATGGGGCAATAATTACGGGGCGCTGGTGCGCGGCAACGCCTTTTTCGATTTCGAGGGCAACGACGCCAAATTGCGCGGTGAAGCAAAGGATGAGCTGGAGAGCCAGGAAAGCCTGACCGACGCCTATGTGTATGGCTACTTTGGTGATAACCAGCAATTGATGGTGCGCATCGGTAAACAGGTGATTAGCTGGGGTGAGAATACCTTTATTCAGGGCTCCCTGAACGATATCAATACAGTCAACCTGAACAACCTGCGCCAGCCCGGTCGGGAGCTGAAGGATGCCTTTATCGGCACCGACGCGGTGTATGCCACCTATAACTTTCTGGAAAACTGGACCCTCGAAGGCTTTGTGCTGCTGGATTTTGATCCGACCGTACTGGACCCCATGGGCAGCTTCTGGACCACCCTGGATGGTGCGGGTACCGGCGGCGGTCACGATAAGGACGGCGATGGAGTGCTGGATGGCGATTGTATCCCGCTTGATGGCCTGCCTGCGCGCTGTGACTTGTTGGGCGGCGGGTTAACCCGGACCAGCGATAAAGACGCCAGCAGCGGCGGCCAGTACGGTATCGCCCTGCGCCGTTTTCTGCCCGAACTGTTCAACGGTTCCGAGGTCGGTTTTTACTACCAGAACCTGCACGACCACGGACCCATAGTTTCAGGATATAAGGGCACCGGCCTGTATTTCCTCGATTATGCGGAAAATATCGAGCGCTACGGTGCGTCCTTTAATACCAATATTGGCGGTTGGGCGATCGGCGGGGAATATTCCTTTCGTAACGGGGCGCCCATTCAATTGACCTCGCCGTTGATTGCGTCGCTGAATATTCCGCCGAACCAAGTTGGCAAGGGTAGTTACATGAAGGGTTACGGGGAAGTGGACCGCCACCAGGTGCAGTTTACCTTCCAGCGGTTATGGGGGGTGGTGCATGCCATTGGTGCGGCCGGCAGTACGACCCTGGCGGAAGTGGCCTACGGCTGGATTGACAATTTGCCCGCCGATAAAACGAACTTTTTTGAGGGCAATTCAGATACGGCACTCGGTGCAGTAACCAATAATTTTCACAGCCTGCAGGTATTGCAAAATGTAACCTTCGCAAACGTGTTTGGCTTGTTTGAAATGACCCCTTTTGTGGCGTACAAGTGGGATATCGACGGGTTCTCTCAGGAACTGGGGGGCGGCAAGTTGTTTGTGGAAGATCGCCAGGCGCTGACGTTGGGGGTTGATACCAGCTACCAGGGCGGCCGCTATAAGGGCGGTATCAGCTGGACCACTTTTTCTGGCAGAAACAACGAGCGCAACGCCGCAGGTGGGCGGTTGAACGGTGGTGTCGATCGGGACTTTGTGGCCATTAGCGTTAGCACATCGTTCTAGGTGCCGACCATGTGCGCTGATGACATAGCCCTGACCAATAATGAGTACGAGAGTGGGAGCATAATTATGAAAGCTGTATCTATAGTGAAAAAGCTGCTCGCCGGCACCGCCGTCGGTCTCGCTGCGCTGACCTATCCGGCGCTGGCGGCGATGACGGACGCGGAACTGGCCGAAATAGGTCTACAAGGAACCAAGTACACTGTCACCGGCGCTCTGCGCGCGGGCAACGCAGAGGGAACCATTCCCGCCTGGACGGGCGTTCCGATACCGGTGCCCGCCGGACGCGTGGAGGGCACCTGGCCGGATCCCTTTGCCGACGAGAAACCCCTGTTTACCATTACTGCCCAGAATTACACGGAGCATATGGATAAGCTGACGGCGGGTCAGATCGGCATGTTCAAGCAGTACCCCGACACGTTCCGTATGCACATCTACCCCACCCATCGCACGGCGGTGGCGGACGATTGGGTGTACGAGCAGACTTTAAAACAGGCCAAGGCCATCAAACTGTGTCCGGAAACGGAAACCAAGGGCATTGTTTGTCTGGTGGATCAGATTCCCGGTGGCGGCGTGCCGTTCCCGCGCCCAAAAAATGCCTATGAAGCGGGGTGGAATCACTTCCTGGGCTGGCAGGGTCTGGGTCTGCATGGATTTGGCAACGGCGCATTGATCGACACCCTCGGCAATCGCACCGATGTCATTATCGAGAATCGCCTGTTGTGGACCTGGTGGGCGCAGCCGGACGAACTGGGGGACAGCGACTGGTACACGCGTGATGGCGGTGCCATGTTGTGCGACTCCTGGCAGATTCAACAACCACCGCGCTCGTCCGGCCTGGTATTTGGCGGCTGCAACTATGTGCAGAATGTGGATTTTCAGGTTTCCCTGTATATTCCCGGACAACGCCGGGTGCGCAAGGCGCCGGAAATCGGCTTTCACGATAGCCCCTCTTTTGGTTCCGACGGCCAACGCACGGTAACCAGCCGCTGGATGTGGTGGTTTGGTGGCCGCGAAGTACGCCACGACTACACTATTACCGGCCCGATAGAAAAATACGTTCCCTACAACACCTACAAGCTGGCTCAGGAAGATGTGACTTCCGATGATATTTTCGGCAAGAAACACATCAATCAGGATCTGATCCGTTACGAGCTGCATCGTGTGTGGGTCATTGATAGTATTCTCAAGCCGGGCATGCGCCATCTGTACAAGCGTCATACCGCATATTTCGACGAGGACAGCTGGGTCGGCGTCGGGTTTGAAGCCTACGATGCGAAAGATCGTCTGTGGCGCATGGGTGAGCAATACAACATCCAGTACTACGATTCCAACGTGTTTAACGCCTACGGCGACAGCCAGATCGATTTGATCAATGGCCGCTACACCACGTTCCCCTACTGGTTTACCCAGGTGAAAAATGAGTACTCCGGTAAGCCGGTGGTGATGTTTTCCAAAATGAAAGATTTGCCCTATAACGTGGATATTTTTACGCCTCAGGGTTTGCGCAAATTCGGTCAGCGCTAGGTTAACGGTTAGCATTGTCGTTTAAATTGT
>JBFJKD010000170.1:0-5187 GCA_041635095.1 Porticoccaceae bacterium | reverse complement strand
AACCAGGCACCGCGAGAACTAACACCTCGAAAACCAGGCGCCGGGAGCGCCGTCAGGTGTCGTCGGTCAAAGGTTCGAATGCATCGCCAGACAGGCGTGGTAACCCGTTGTCGTAACGTTCGTTAAACGCCTCGATACTGTCCGCCGCTTTTCCCAGTCGAGAAAATTCGGCAATATGAAACAGCGCTTCGCCTTCGTTGACCAAAGGTATCTGGGCGCGACCGATTATGATCCCGTCGCTGCTGGATATAACCGCTACTTCTTCGGCCTGAAACGGCACCACCAGATGCGCGACCACCTCACCAGCGCGAACCCGCTGACCCAGCCCCACGTGACTAATCAGCATGCCATCCTTATCGGCCCGCAACCAGCGACTGCCGGCGGCGACCACCGGCGCCATCGCTCCCGACGACAACTCCAATTTACCGGGCAGCATGTGCAAATAGCGCATCACCCGCAGTACCCCACGCAGCCCTGCGCGCACCGCCGCTTCGCTAAACCGCAATGCTTCGCCCGCTTCGTAGATAATCAGGGGAATATCCAGCTCGTGCGCAGCGGCACGCAGGGAACCATCCCGCAATCTCGAATCCAGAATTACCGGCGCGCCAAATGCCTGCGCCATTGCCAGCACCACAGGCTGTTCCAGATTGCCACGAATTTGTGGCAAATTATCGCGATGCACTGCTGCGGTGTGCAAATCGATAACATGGGTACAGTGGGCTAGTAGTTCAGTGCGAATCAAATACGCAAGACGGCTGCCTAGCGTTCCTTTGGGACTACCCGGAAAACAGCGATTTAAATCTCTGCGATCAGGTAGATAACGAGTCTGCTGAATAAATCCGAAGACATTGATAATCGGCACCACCAGCAACGTTCCGCGCAGGCGCCTTAAAACCGCCTGGTGACGCAGTCGCCGACAGATGTCCACGCCATTGATTTCGTCGCCGTGCAACGCCGCGCACACCATCAGCACCGGACCGGAGCGGCGCCCATGCAGTACTTCGACAACGATGTCTATCGGCGTGTCGGTATAGAGTCTCGCCGCGGGAATAGCGACTTGCCGGGATTCCCCTGGCGCTAGCGTAACCCCTGCGATATTGAATGGTTGCGCGCGCACCCCTGCTTAGCCTTTGCCCCGGGTTTTAGTCTTGGAATCTGCGGCATTTTTTTCGATAAACTCGATAATATTGGCCGCGAGATCCTTGCCCGTCGCATTTTCGATACCTTCCAGACCCGGCGACGAATTAACCTCCATGACCACCGGGCCGTGATTGGAGCGCAAAATGTCTACCCCCGCCACGTTAAGGCCGATAAGTTTGGCAGCGGTAACTGCGGTCAAACGCTCTGCGGGCGTCAATTTAATCAAACTTGCCGTGCCGCCGCGATGTAAATTCGAGCGAAATTCACCCGCCAGCGCCTGCCGTTTCATGGCCGCAATCACTTTGTCGCCAATTACAAAACAGCGGATATCCGCGCCGCCCGCTTCCTTGATATATTCCTGCACCATGATGTTACTTTTTAAACCCATAAATGCTTCCAGCACGCTCTGCGCCGCCTTGCGGGTTTCCGCCAGTACCACACCAATGCCCTGGGTTCCTTCCAGCAGTTTTATCACCAGTGGCGCACCGCCAACCATATCAATCAAATCCGGAATATCTGACGGTTTGTTGGCAAAGCCGGTGATGGGGAGGCCAACATTTTTACGAGATAGCAGCTGCATGGAACGCAATTTGTCCCGGGACCTTGAAATAGCGACGGACTCGTTCAGCGGGTAAACGCCCATCATCTCGAACTGTCGCAACACCGCCGTGCCGTAAAATGTCACCGATGCGCCAATACGCGGAATCACCGCATCAAAATCCGGCAGTTCCTCACCGCGCACATGAATCGACGAATGCTGCATATTAATATTCATATAGCAGCTCAGGGGATCAATCACCCACACGCTGTGACCACGTTGTTCCGCCGTGTCTTTCAGGCGCCTGGTCGAATAGAGGTTTTTGTTCCTGGATAAAATTGCAATTTTCACTTTGCCTCCTCGGGCAACCACCTCTGTACTGCGTTGGCGTTACGCTGTCTGTCCTTTTTGTCGCCAATGGCTATAATTGTACAGGTCCGCTGGGCAACTAACGAGCCGCTCTTTCGAATACCAATCAGGTAGCGCCACCAACGCGCCGGGGATACCAGTCAGTATGTGCGAATTACTAGGCATGAACGCCAGCGTTCCAACGGATATCTGCTTTAGTTTCAGCGGATTGATACGACGTGGCGGCCTCACCGGCCCCCACCGAGATGGTTGGGGAATCGCTTTTTACGAAGGGCGAGGATACCGTGCATTTCACGACCCGGACGCAGGGGCGGAGTCGCAAATCGCGCGTCTGGTGGAACGCTACCCGATTAAAAGCACCAATGTAATTTGCCACATTCGCAAAGCCAACCGCGGACGTATCTGCCTCGAAAACACTCATCCATTTGCGCGGGAATTATGGGGAGAAACCTGGTCCTGTGCGCACAATGGTCAGCTCAAGGGAATAAAAAAATGGCCCCTGACCCACTACCGCCCCGTGGGCACCACCGACAGCGAATACGCTTTTTGCTGGTTACTCGACCAGGTACGCCAGCACTTCCCGCAACGCCCTGGCCATCAACTGGAACTGTGGCGTTTCCTGGAAACGCAGATACGACGATTGGCGCGACTGGGCGTGTGTAACTTACTATTGAGCGATGCCCGTTGTTTATACGCGTTTTGCAGCACCCGTCTGAGCAAACTCACCCGCGCCGCGCCCTTTGGCCAGGCGACCTTGATCGACGCGGATTTAACCGTCAATTTTAGTGAACATACCGGCGCGGACGATGTGGTAACCGTGGTCGCTACCAAACCATTAACTGACAATGAAAACTGGATCGCCCTGCAAAAAAACGAGTTTTGCGTCTTCCGCGCTGGCAAACCGGTGGCCTACGCAGGTCAAAATTCATAATTTTTTACATATCTGCAAAGGGTCCCACCACGACCGCCATACTATCGCGCAGGTTTTCTTCCACCTGCAACAGGTTGATAAACACCTCGTGAGCCCCTGTTGTATCTGTGTTCTTCAGCATCTCCCCTGCGGATTGTGGCACCCACTACCCCCTGCGCATGTTGACCGAAGTCAAGAAAGCGTGGCCATCCGCGTTGCGCCTGTTTTCAATCTGTCAAAGACTTTTGCCGACAATCTCAATCAGATCTCGCGATAAATGCTGCGCATCTCGAACCGACTCCAGGGCGGCGCGCATTTGTGTACTGCGCTGCGCCGGAAATTTCCGCCAGCGGGTAAGTGGTGTGATCAAGCGCGACGCTATTTGTGGATTGAGTTTATCCAGTGCCACAACCTGCTCCGCCAGAAACTTATAGCCCGCGCTATCCTCGCGGTGAAAGTTGATCGCGTTATTGGCAAACACACCCAGCAACGAACGCACCTTGTTGGGATTTTTAAGCTCGAAAGCCCCATGGGTCATCAGTCCCTTCACCCTTTCCAGGCCACCGGGTAGCACACAGGACGCCTGTAGTGAAAACCATTGATTGACCACCAGTGCTTCGGCACGCCATTTTTGATAATAACTTGCCAGCCCCCTGTCGCTGTACTCCCGCGCGATTGAGTTCGGGCAATTAATCAACGCGGTCAGGGCAGCTTGCACGTCGGTCATATTGTCGGCGCGCTCAAATTGCCGCCACGCCAGCTCAACACCCTCGACCACATCGCCCTGCACCAGATATTGCAGCGCAATATTTTTAAGACTGCGCTGTGCAATCTGTTGGGCCGACGGTTGATACGGCTCGTCGTTGTAATTGTCGTGATAGATGCGCAGAAAATCTTCGTGCAGCGCCTGACTCAGCGTATGGCGCGCCAACTGTCGGGCCCTGTGAATGGCCTCCACGTGAATAACAGACGCTTCCTCACTCAGATAGGCTTCGCTCGGCAGTGTTAACATCAGTGCCAGCAACGCACGATCAATTGCCGGTTCGCGCAACAGGTCCCGATACGCGTCCACCAGATTACGGTCCAGTACCTGCGTCTGGTTAGCAACCAATCCGGCAATCATCTCCTGCAATATCTCAAGCGCCAACTTCTGGGTAGCGTCCCAACGATTAAAGTCGTCGCTATCGTGTTGCATCAAATGCAACAGATCCTGGCGACTATAGCTAAATTCCAGTCGTAACGGTGCGGAAAACTGCCGTAACAACGAGGGTACAGGTGCTACCTCGATGTCTTCAAAAAGCAATGTTTGTTCAAGCCCCGTCATTTCAAAGACCATCTCCCGTGTGTCGTCACACACACCGGGGCAGCGCAACGGAATATCGCCGTTTGCACCCACCAGGCCCATTCTTATGGGAATATACAGTGGAGTTGCTGCACTCGCCTGTGACATAACGGGACTGGATTGAGTAAATGTCAGTCGATAGCATTTACGCGCAGCGTCGTAATCCCCCACCACCTGTAAGCGCGGTGTGCCGGGCTGACGATACCACTGTATAAACTGTGTCAGATCCCGTTCACTGGCGTCGGCCATGGCGGCGACAAAATCCTCGATGGTGACCGCCTGACCGTCGTGGCGGTCGAAATACAGATCACTACCGCGACGAAACACTTCAGGCCCCAGCAAGGTATGTAGCATGCGCACCAGCTCCGCGCCTTTTTCGTAAATAGTCGCTGTGTAAAAATTGGAAATTTCCATATATGACGCAGGCTGCACAGCGTGGGAGGTCGGCCCAGTGTCCTCGGCGAACTGGATCGTGCGCAGCGCATTGACTTTCTGTATCCGAGTCACCGCCCGCGAACCCATGTCCGCCGAAAATTCCGCGTCGCGAAAAACCGTAAAACCCTCCTTCAAACTCAGCTGAAACCAATCCCTGCAAGTTACTCGATTGCCCGACCAGTTGTGAAAATACTCGTGTGCCACCACCGCCTCTATCCATTGAAAACCACCATCCGTAGTGATCTCCGGTGTGGCCAGCACACAGGATGTATTAAAAATATTCAGACCCTTGTTTTCCATGGCGCCCATATTGAAATCATCGACCGCAACAATCATAAAAATGTCGAGGTCGTATTCGCGCCCGTACACTTTCTCATCCCAGAGCATCGCCCGTTTCAGAGATTGCATGGCGTGCGCGCATTTATCCAGATCTTTCGCTTCCACAAAAATTTT
>JBFJKD010000169.1:0-5209 GCA_041635095.1 Porticoccaceae bacterium | reverse complement strand
TCCAGGGGCGTGACGTTGACGATAATGCCACAGCGGGCATAGGTGGACTTACCCAGGCAGATGGTGAGTACGCTGCGGGGAATGCGAAAATATTCGACCGTTCGCGCTAAAGCAAAGGAGTTTGGGGGAATTATGCAGACATCTCCCTTGAAATCTACAAAACTGGCCGGGTCAAAGTTTTTTGGGTCCACCGTGGCGGAGTGCACATTGGTAAATATTTTGAATTCATCGGAACAGCGTACATCGTAACCATAACTGGACACGCCGTAGGAAATTACCCGCTGCCCGTCGCCATTTGGCTCCCGCACCTGGGTCGCCTCAAACGGTTCTATCATGCCGTGCTCAGCCGCCATGCGCCGAATCCACTTGTCTGACTTGATACTCACCCTGCACTCCTTAAATCCACCAGCCGCGCGGCCTGCTATGTATTACGAAACTTCACCGTATCGCGGAACTACGCCAGGAACCCCGGTCGAGGGTTCCTGGCAAACGATTGGTTATTCTTCGATAGTAATTTCCGGCCGCGCCTCATCGAGTCCGGCCAGAGCAGCAATCAAATTGCGGGCAATCACGCCGTAAGCCGCGGCAATTTCTCCCTGGGGCGCGCCGACCACTACCGGGCGACCGCTGTCCCCCTCCTCGCGAATGCGCCGATCCAGTGGCAGTGAGCCCAGTAATGTGGTGCCGTATTCCTGCGCCACCCGCTGCCCACCGCCTTCGCCAAATATGGCATCGCTGTGACCGCAACTGGAACAGATATGCAGCGCCATATTTTCCACGATGCCCAGCACCGGGATCTCCACCTTGCGAAACATTTCGATCCCCTTGCGGGCGTCCAGCAGGGCGATGTCCTGGGGTGTGGTCACAATCACCGCACCAGCAACCCGCGCTTTCTGTGCCAGGGTCAGTTGAATATCGCCTGTGCCGGGGGGCATATCCACCACCAGCACGTCCAATTCGCCCCACAGGGTTTGCGTCAGCATCTGCACCAGCGCGCTGCCTGCCATCGGACCGCGCCACACCATCGGCGTTTTTTCCGTCACCAGATAACCGATGGACATGGATTTGATGCCGTGGGCCTCGACCGGCAAAAAGGCGTTGCCATTGACCACTTTGGGCTGTGTGCCTTCCGCCACCCCCAACATCATGGGTTGGCTGGGTCCGTAAATATCCGCATCCAGAATGCCGGCCTTAAGGCCTTCTGCTACCAGCGCCAGCACCAGATTCACCGCCGTGGTGGATTTGCCGACCCCGCCCTTGCCAGATGCCACCGCGATGATATGTTTAACTTGGGCAAGCCCGTCGGAAACTTTTGCGTCCGCCATTGTGAGTTTCGAATCCTTCTAAAGAGATAAACCGTAATGAAATAACCGCTGAAAACCGCTATAGTGGCGCGCTGTTACGACACCGAAAACAGCTGCCTCTACTATGCCCGAAACTGCCTCCCAGAGCGCGCCACAGCGCGCCGAGCAAACCGTATCCGACCGCCGTCGCATCCTGGTAACCAGCGCTCTACCCTACGCCAATGGCTCGATCCACCTCGGTCATCTGGTGGAATATATTCAAACAGATATCTGGGTGCGGTTTCAAAAACTGCGCGGCCACGAATGTTACTACGTTTGCGCCGACGATGCCCACGGTACCGCTATTATGTTGCGCGCCGAACAACTGGGTATCACACCGGAACAACTGATTGCGCAGGTCAAGGCTGAGCACGGACGGGATTTTGCCGGCTTTCTGATCCAGTTCGACAACTATCATTCAACTCACTCCGATGAAAACCGACTGTTGTCCACGCAGATTTATCAGCGTCTGTCCGCCAATGGACATATCAGCCGCCGCGATATCGTGCAGGCTTTCGACCCAGAAAAAAAGCTGTTCCTGGCGGACCGTTACATCAAAGGCACCTGCCCAAAATGCCGCACGGAAGATCAGTACGGCGATAATTGCGAGGTCTGTGGTGCCACCTATGCGCCCACGGACTTGATCAATCCAAAATCGGCGATTTCCGGTGCCACCCCCGTGGAAAAAACCTCAACGCATTACTTTTTTACCCTGCCCGCGTTTACGGATTTTCTGTCCCGCTGGACCCGCGCCGGACATGTGCAGGAAGAAATTGCCAACAAGTTGAGCGAATGGCTGGACGTCGGCCTGCAGGAATGGGATATCAGCCGCGATGCGCCCTACTTCGGTTTTGAAATTCCCGATGCCCCCGGTAAATATTTTTACGTGTGGCTGGACGCGCCGATCGGCTATATGGCCAGCTTTCAACATTTGTGCGCGCGCCAGGGCATTAATTTCGACGATTTCTGGCGCAGGGAAACAACCACCGAGCTGTACCATTTTATCGGCAAGGACATTGTCAATTTCCACGCCCTGTTCTGGCCAGCCATGCTGGAAAGCGCCGGTTTTCGCACACCTACTAAAATTTGCGTCCACGGCTTTCTGACCGTCAATGGCAAAAAAATGTCCAAATCCCGGGGCACCTTTGTCAACGCCCGCACCTACCTCGACCACCTCCAACCGGAATATCTGCGCTATTATTTCGCCGCCAAGTTGTCCGCCAATGTGGAAGACCTGGACCTCAACCTGGACGATTTCGTGCAGCGGGTGAACAGCGACCTGGTGGGTAAGCTGGTGAATCTCGCCAGTCGCTGCGCCGGATTTATTCACAAACAGCACCAGGGACGCCTGGGCAACACCCTTGCCGATCCGGATCTGTGGCAGCGGGCGGTGGACGCTGGCGTAACCGTCAGCGCCCACTACGAGGCGCGGGATTTCGGCAAGGCCATGCGCGAAATTATGGCCCTCGCCGATGCCGCCAACGAATATATCGCCGCCCAGGAACCCTGGAATCTCAGTAAGCAACCGGGCCGGGAAAGCGAGGTTCAGGCGGTGTGTTCGCTGGGTATCAATCTATTTCGTGCCCTGATGATTTATCTCAAACCGGTACTGCCGGGCGTAGCGCAACAGGCGGAGGAGTTCCTCAACGACCCGCTACACTGGCAGGGTTCCATCGCACCCTTGCTGGAGCACTCCATTAACACCTTCAAACCCATGATGCAGCGGGTTGAAGCCGATAAGGTAAGCGCTATGATCGATGCCAGTAAGAGCGAGGGCAACGGCACGCCCGCCGCGCCGCTGTCTGCCACAGTGCAGGACCCCATCGCGCCGGAGATCTCCATTGAAGATTTCGTTAAGGTGGATCTGCGTGTGGCGCGTATTGTCAAAGCGGAATCCGTAGAGGGTGCCGACAAATTATTGCAGCTGACCCTCGATATCGGCGGCGCAACCCGCACCGTATTTTCGGGTATTAAATCCGCTTACAGTCCGGAACAATTGCAGGGTCGACTGACGGTAATGGTGGCCAATCTCAAACCCCGCAAGATGCGCTTCGGCCTGTCTGAAGGCATGGTACTGGCGGCTGGCGACGACGACGGCATCTACCTGCTGGCGCCGGATAGTGGCGCGCAGCCGGGACAACGCATCACCTGATTGCTACGCGGCGCGGCGACGTTAGCGATGCATCATTCGTGCGCCGGGCATACAACGGTTGCTGTGCAAACGGTCTATCCGCAATAATGACCTGAATTCTCCTCTGTAGCGCCAGCGCAGGAACATCGGTTATGCAGGAATTTGCCGTTATTCTTCTCAGCGCCACGCTGGTCAACAATTTTGTACTGGTGCAGTTTCTGGGCCTGTGCCCATTTATGGGCGTGTCCAATAAGCTGGAAACAGCAATCGGCATGGCCAGTGCCACTACATTTGTACTGACCCTCGCCGCCGTCTCCAGCTATATGGTCAACACCTGGATTTTACTGCCCCTGGGCCTCGAATATCTGCGCACCATTGCCTTCATACTGGTGATTGCCGTGGTGGTACAGTTCACCAAGATGTTTATTGAAAAAACCAGCCCGCTGCTGCACCGGGTTCTCGGCGTTTTTCTGCCGCTGATCACTACCAATTGCGCGGTGTTAGGTGTCGCCCTGCAAAACACGGCCAAAGTGCGCTCTTTTATGGAAGCCAGCCTGTACGGTCTGGGCGCAGCGCTGGGTTTTTCCCTGGTGCTCATTCTCTTTTCGGCCATGCGCGAACGGCTCGCGGTTGCCGACGTCCCGGCACCCTTTCGCGGCGCCGCTATCGCCATGATCACCGCCGGTCTGATGTCGCTGGCGTTTATGGGTTTTGGCGGACTGGTGTAGCATGGCCATGCTGGAATTTATCACCCAATCGCCCATTGTCGCGGCACTTGTTGCCCTCGGCGGCATGGCATTACTGTTCGGCGCCGTGCTCGGATTCGCTGCGGTAAAATTTAAGCTGGAAGGCGATCCGCTGGTGGCACAAATCGACGCGCTATTGCCCCAGACCCAATGCGGTCAGTGTGGCTATCCCGGCTGTAAACCCTATGCCCAGGCCATCAGCGAGGGCGACGCTATCAATAAATGTCCCCCCGGCGGACAGACGACGATCAATGCTCTGGCCCACCTTCTCGACGTTCCCGCCCCCGAACTCGATGCGGAACACGGTGTAGAAAAAAGCGTAAAAACTGTGGCCTACATTCGCGAGGACGAATGCATTGGCTGTACCAAGTGTATTCAGGCCTGCCCAGTAGACGCCATCCTCGGTGCCGCCAAACTAATGCACACAGTGATTGCTGACGAATGCACCGGCTGCGACCTTTGTGTCGAACCCTGTCCGGTGGATTGCATTGATATGCTGCCGGTGCCGACGCCCCTCGCCGACTGGCGCTGGCCAGCCCCATCCCCAACTCAGCAACTGTGGCAGTCCGGCTCGTTGATCGCCACCGATCGTAGCGTCGGGACAACGTCGTTGTGAGCGCACCCTCGCCCTCTGCAAATAAGCCGCTAAGCGCGTCAAGCGTACCGATCCCGACGCAACAATTGTGGCCAGTGCCCGGCGGAGTGCATCCGCCTGCCAACAAACGGCAGTCGTTACAGGAACCAATCTGCACGCCGCCGCTACCGGAACTGTTGATTGTCCCGCTGCAACAGCACATTGGCAATCCGGCCACACCGATAGTGTCAGTGGGAGACGTGGTCGCCAAGGGCCAGTTAATCGCCGCCCCGGACGGCGCTCTTAGTGTTGGTGTACACGCGCCTACATCTGGCACCATCAGCGCCCAGGGGGATTACCCCGTGCTACATCCGTCCGGGCTATCTGGCCCCTGCATCCTGCTGTCCCCGGATGG
>JBFJKD010000168.1:0-5222 GCA_041635095.1 Porticoccaceae bacterium | reverse complement strand
AATTAACGGCGAAAAAACCATCGACGTCACTGCCGGTGAAAAACTTTTGCAGACCCTGGCGGCCAACGATATTTTTCTTGCCTCGGCCTGTGGCGGCGGTGGTAGCTGTGCGCAGTGTAAATGTATTATTTCTGAAGGCGGCGGCTCTATCTTGCCTACGGAAGAGACACATTTTAACCGTCGCGAAATTCGCGAGGGCTGGCGGTTGTCCTGTCAGGTGCCGGTTAAGCAGGATATGAAAATCGTTGTCCCGGAGGAAGTTTTTGGGGTCAAACAGTGGGAGTGTACGGTCGAGTCGAACCCCAATGTGGCAACTTTTATCAAGGAACTTACGCTGCGCTTGCCCGAGGGCGAAAACGTGGATTTTCGCGCCGGCGGATACGTGCAACTCGAAGCACCGCCTCACCACGTCAAGTTTAGCGATTTTGATATTGAAGAAAAGTATCGCGGCGACTGGGCTCACTTCAAATTTTTCGACCTGGAATCAAAAACCGACGAAGCGGTGATTCGCGCTTATTCCATGGCCAACTACCCGGAAGAGCGGGGTATTGTTAAATTCAATATTCGTATCGCCACGCCGCCACCGCGCACCCAGGGACTGCCGCCGGGCAAAATGTCGTCCTATGTGTTTAGCTTGAAACCCGGCGACAAGATGACAGTGTACGGACCATTTGGTGAATTTTTTGCCCAGGACACGGACAAGGAAATGGTGTTTATCGGTGGTGGTGCTGGTATGGCGCCCATGCGTTCACATCTGTTTGATCAGTTACGACGCTTAAAAACCGATCGTAAAATTACCTTCTGGTACGGTGCGCGCAGTTTACGCGAAATGTTCTACGTGGAAGATTTTGATTCCCTGGCGGCGGAGAACACTAATTTTGAGTGGCACGTGGCGCTCTCGGAACCGCAACCGGAAGATAACTGGAGTGGCTACACCGGGTTTATTCATAATGTACTTTATGAAAATTACCTCAAGGAGCATCCTGCACCGGAAGATTGTGAATATTATATGTGTGGTCCGCCCATGATGAACGCGGCGGTTATCAAACTACTCAAAGATCTGGGGGTCGAAGATGACCATGTATTCCTGGATGATTTTGGTGGCTGATCTGGTGGCACCTTTGCGATTGAAAACGAGGCCCAGAGCGGCCTCGTTTTTGTTTGTGGGAGCGGTATTTGCCACACTCCTTACTATCTGTGGATGCGAGCCTGCCGTTCGGGAAGTCGCCTTTGCCGGCAGCACCATGGGCACCACCTACCACGTTAAGGTGGTGACGAAGGGGAGCGAACTGCCGCAAGATATCGCCGTGCAGGTGCAGAGCGCTGTGGACGCTGTCGATCTGTCGATGAGTACCTACAAACCGGATTCCGAACTCAATCGCCTGAATCGCCATCCCGTGGGCGAAGCATTTCCGGTGAGTGCGGATCTGTGGGCAGTGCTCGATATTTCGGCGACCGTGTATACCCTGACAGGCGGCGCATTTGATCCGACTGTTGCGCCGTTAGTGGATGTTTGGGGCTTTGGTCCCATTGATACCGGGGATCGTATTCCGTCGGACGTGGAAATTGAGACGTTGGTTACACAAATCGGCCTGGATAAATTGGTGCGCGACCCGGCGCGCCGCACCGTGCTCAAAACCAGTACCCTGCAACTGGATTTATCCGCTGTTGCCAAGGGTTATGCGGCGGACAAGGTGGCGGATTTGTTGCGCGAGTACGGCATTGATCGCTATATGATTGAAATCGGTGGTGAACTTGCATTGGCCGGTTTGAATAGCGCCGGTGAACCGTGGCGCATCGCCATTGAGACGCCGACCCTGTTACAGGGTGATGTACAAAAAATCGTCGCCGTTACTGATTGTGGTATGGCAACTTCCGGGGATTATCGCAATTATTTCGAGAAGGATGGCAGGCGTTATAGTCATACCATTGACCCACGCACGGGCAAACCGATTACCCACCGACTTGCTTCTGTCACCGTGATCGCGGAGACTTCAGCCTTGGCTGACGCACTGGCGACCGGGTTTGACGTACTCGGCGCGGAGCGGGCGCTGGTTGTCGCAAACGAACTGGGCGTCCCGGTGTTCCTTCTGGTCCGGGGTGAAGACGCATTTGAAGAACGCTACAATCAGGCATTTGCCGCCTACCTGAAGGCGGGCAACGGACTGGAGAAATAATCGTGCTGGAATTAGGTTTAGCATTTCTTGTTATCCTCGCGCTGGTCGGCGTGATGTCCGTGGGAGTCATCTTCGGGCGTAAGCCGATTAAAGGTACCTGCGGCGGTATGGCAGCGCTGAATATGGGCTCGGGCTGCGATGTCTGTGGCGGTGATACCAGTAAATGCGATGAAGAATCCCCCGTGGATAACGGGTCGAAAGCGCCTGACAGCCGTCAACTGGGTTACAACGCCGGTGGGCATTCCACAACGCGTAAGCAATCCGTTGACCCTGCGCAATAACAGTATCTGCAATCAGACATCACTTTCCAGTAATTGGAGTCGGGGTCTGTAGCAGCCCACGGAGCTGGTGGTATTCAGGGAGTAATCTGTGGCAACCCTTAACTACGATTTAATCGTTATTGGCAGCGGGCCAGCTGGCGAAGGTGCGGCCATGACCGCAGTAAAAAAAGGCTGGTCGGTGGCGGTAGTCGATGAGCGGCGGCTGGTAGGCGGAAACTGTACCCACCTGGGTACAATTCCTTCCAAGGCGCTACGCAATAATGTACGTCGCATCATTCAGTACAACAGTATGCCGATGTTCCGCGCTATCGGCGAACCGCGCTGGTTTTCGTTTCCGCAGATCATGCAGTCCGTGCAAACCGTCGTTGCGCGCCAGGTGGAGGAGCGCACGCGCTATTATTCGCGCAATCGTATTGCGCTGCATGTCGGCACTGCCAAATTCGTCGATGCGCACACCCTGCGAATAACCGCAGCAGACGGTACGTTTGAACAACTGCACGGCACACATATTCTGATCGCCACCGGGTCGCGACCCTACCATCCAGAAGATGTGGATTTCAGCCACGCCAATATCTATGACAGCGACACCATTCTTGGTTTAAACGCGACGCCGCGCAATATTATTATCTATGGAGCTGGGGTGATTGGTTGCGAATTCGCCTCGATTTTTGCCGGCCTGGACTCGCGGGTTGACCTGATTAATACGCGGGATCGGTTGCTGGAATTTCTGGACGACGAAATATCGGACGCGTTGAGCTATCATCTGCGCGATACCAGTGTGCTGGTGCGGCACCGTGAAGAATATGCTCGGGTAACGTCACACGGTCGCGGTGTAACCATGGAGCTTAAATCGGGCAAGAAAGTACATGCAGAAGCGTTGTTGTGGTGTAACGGGCGCACGGGCAACACTGACAGCCTGGGGCTGGACACCATCGGCCTTAGCGCGGATCACCGTGGACTGCTGAGCGTGAACAAAAATTATCAGACCGACATTGCGCATATTTACGCGGCTGGGGATGTTATCGGCTGGCCGTCGCTGGCGGGTGCAGCCTATGACCAGGGGCACTTCGCGGCCACTCACATGTGCGATATCGGCGAGCGGTGGGTGGTGGAAGATGTGGCCAGTGGTATCTACACCATTCCAGAAATCAGTTTTGTGGGCAAAAACGAACGGGAATTAACCCGCGATGGGATTCCCTATGAAGTAGGGCGCGCCTATTTTAAAAGTATCGCCCGCGCCCAGATTTCCGGCGATGATACCGGAGTACTGAAAATCCTGTTTCATCCTGAGACATTACAGATACTGGGGATTCACTGTTTTGGCGCCGAGGCCGCTGAAATTATTCATATCGGGCAGGCGATCATGAATCAGGAAGGGGCGACAAATTCCATTGAATATTTTAGCCGCACTACATTTAACTACCCGACCATGGCGGAGGCCTATCGGGTGGCGGCCATCGCCGGGCTTAACCGGATCAGTCGGGCGGCGCGGGGCGCGGGGCTCCCGGGGGCTTAAGCCGGGGCAGTTATTCGTTGATCGGCCGATGCTTGAGAACCGTGTGCAGCACATGGCTGTATTCAAAGTACACCAGATAATCCGCGTACTCCCATGAGCTTATCGGCGGTGTACCCACCGCTTCGTGCTTGGTCAGCGGGATGCCATATCTTGCTTCGACCTGCTGTGAGGACATGCCGCGAGAGGGACGTTCGATAGTTTGTTGCCCTGCGGCCTGCTGGCCTACCGGTAATTTTATTTCCTCGGCGACAACCACCAATGACAAAGTTACCAGCGCGGCACCAAGCAGGGTGAGCAGCATGCGTTTCACAGGGTGTTCCCTCCAGATTTATTGTGGCGACCCGCCGATTATAGTCAGTAATCCAGCTGCAAGTACAACCGCGATGTCACTTTACCGCGATGTCGTCGGGTGGTTCACAAAATCCTGTGCCAGGGTGCGTGCGTGTCGGCGCGCATCTCTGGCTGGCAACGCAGATCTCTGGCTGACAACAAAGTTCCGAGTGAACAATTAAAGTTACCGCTGGCGCACCGGGAAAGCTTGTTCTGGTGACAAGTTTTAGATTTAATCCGCCGATGTTTATAAATCTACCATTCTTTATCGGACTGCGTTATATCTCCAGCAAACGGCGCGAGGGTTTTGTCTCTTTCGTGTCGCTGTTTTCGTTTTGCGCTATGGCGCTGGGTGTCATGGCGTTGATTGTCGTGTTGTCGGTGATGAACGGTTTCGATCGGGAGATCAAGACGCGAATTCTGAACATCATTCCCCATATCACTTTGCAGAACGCCAGGGGCATAGAGGACTGGGTTGACTGGTCGAGCAAGTTGGCGCAGGTGCCGGGGGTCAGTGCGGTGACGCCGTTTGTGGATGGCCCGGCCATGCTCACGTTCGGCAATCGCTTTCAGGGCATCAGCTTGCAGGGTATTGATCCGGCGCTACCCCAGGAAGCCAGCCCGATTAGTGAGCATTTGATCTTTGGTGATATGCGACAACTGCAACCCGGCAGCTTTGGCGTGGTGCTGGGTAGTATGCTGGCCCAGGGGCTGGGTGTTATCACCGGTGATACCCTGTTGCTCACTCTGCCACAGGTAACTGTCACACCGGTGGGTATTTTTCCGCGCGTCAAGCGCGTTACGGTGGTCGGTATCTTTCAGGTGGGGGCACAAGTGGACGAGGGCATCGCTTTTATCCATATTGCCGACGCACGTAGACTGCTACGACTGGGCGATCGGGTCAAAGGACTACGGGTT
>JBFJKD010000167.1:0-5228 GCA_041635095.1 Porticoccaceae bacterium | reverse complement strand
CGTCGTTTTTGGCAACAGCCAGGTGTGTATAGCAGCGCCGCAGGTTATGCCGGTGGCTACACGCCTAATCCCACGTACGAGGAAGTGTGCAGTGGTCTTACCGGCCATACGGAGGTGGTTCTGGTGGTGTTTGATCCGCAGCAGATCAGTTACGACCAGTTGCTGAAACTGTTCTGGGAGTCCCACGATCCGACCCAGGGTATGCGCCAGGGGGGCGATCGCGGCACCCAGTACCGCTCGGCGATTTATTGTCACGATGCCGCGCAATTACAGGCTGCACAGACGGCGCGGGATGCGTATCAGAAGGAGCTGATCGGAGCGGGGTTTGGACTAATAACTACGGAGATACGTGCCGCGCCGACATTTTATTACGCCGAACATTATCACCAGCAATATCTCGCCAAAAACCCCCATGGATACTGTGGCCTGGGGGGTACTGGTGTGCAGTGCCCCACTGCGGTTGCGGTGTGACGGATTACTCTCATGGCGTTGCGATATTGCTCTACGACAGGGAGTGCCCACTATGCGAATTTTATTGTCGTCGAGTGCGGGTGAATACAGCGACCGGTGGCTTGCTGCTAGTTGACGCCCGCGTACCGAGTGAATTATTGGCGCAGGTCACCGCCGCCGGTCTGGATATCGATCAGGGCATGGTGCTTAAACTCGGCGAGCAACTTTATTACGGCGCGGATGCGATCGCTGCACTGGCATTGATAAGCTCGCGTTCGGGACTATTTAATCGGGTTAATTACTGGATATTCCGTTCGTCGGGGGTGTCTCGATGCTTCTATCCAGTGCTGCGGTCAATGCGCAATCTGCTGCTGAAAATTCTGCACAAACATAAAATCAATAATCTACGTAAAGCTAACAATGATCACTTTTGATCAGTTATATCAAGTTCGGCGCTGGTTGTTGGTAGTGCTGGCTAGGCGGGCGTGCTAGTGGAACACAGCGGTCAGATATTGCTCGCACTGGGTGGCATTTTTATGTTGAGTCTGGTCACCGATTTAATTGGCAGGCGAACGTTTTTACCACGGGTGACTTTACTGTTGATGGTCGGTATGGCCGTTGGTCCGCACGCATTTGATTTGATACCCGATGTATTGCTGAACCATTTCGATCTGGTGGCCGATGTGGCGTTGTTGATGATCGGATTTTTGCTGGGTGGCAAGCTAACGCGCAGAGCGTTGCGGGACACAGGAAGGCTCGTATTCTGCGTGTCCCTGTACGCTGCGCTAGGCGCCGCTGTGTTAGTGAGCATGGCATTGTGGGCGATTGGTGTGGCACCTGGCGCGGCACTGCTACTGGGCTGCATTGCTGCGGCTACTGATCCCATGGCAACGGTGGATACGGCCATGGAGATGGAACGACAGGGGCCATTTGCGAAATTGTTATTGTCCATCGTGGCGTTGGATGACGCCTGGGCGTTGATTCTTTTTAGCATCGGGTTAACGTTAGTTTCCACGCTATACGGCATTGCGGAATCGCAATTTTCGTTATGGGGAGCGGGGATCGATATTTTTGGGGCGCTACTTCTTGGCGTCATTATCGGCTTCCCCGGAGCCTGGCTGACGGGGCGCCTTCGCCAGGGCCAGCCGATGTTAACCGAGGCGTTGGCGCTGGTATTTGTTTGCGGAGGGCTGGCGCTATGGCTCGATCTGTCTTTCCTGTTGGCGGCAATGGCGATGGGTATGACCGTGACCAATTTTGCCAAACATCACGACTACCCCTTTCACGCGATTGAGGATATTGAATGGCCATTTCTGGTAATCTTTTTTATTCTCGCGGGCGCAACCTTTGAGTTCCCCTCTGTACTGGCGTTGGGTGCGGTTAGCATTGTCTACATTATCGCGCGTATTTTTGGCAAATGGTGGGGCGGCTGGCTAGGGGCGCGCGCTGCTCACGCTGACGGTGTTACACGTACCTGGGTTGGGCCTGCGCTCTTACCTCAGGCGGGAGCGGCGATGGGTATGGGGTTAGTGGCCGCCAGCGCATTGCCCGAATATTCCACCATCCTGATGACAGTGGTAATCAGCACTAGCGTTTTATTTGAACTGGTGGGGCCGATTGTGACACGTGTTGCGCTGCGTAAAGCGGATCGCTACTGACCCATCGTGGAGCGATATGCTGGGAGGCATTCAGAAACACAATTATCGAATAGTTGTTCTGGCGTACCACCAGTCCCCCATCTTCTCCCCTAAAAGTACGTACGAAATTGCCGGGATTGGGAATCTGCCGTTCGTGCAACAGCCAGCAGTGGCCGGAGATGTGTTTCAGTTCTTTCTGGTCGATATCGGGATCGATCAGGGCGATGCGGGACTGACGGCCACCTTGGTGATCGACCATCGCCGCTATAGCGGCTTTATCCTATGCTGGCTCCATGCTCCACTCCTGAATAGCTTTTGAGACACCCGGATTAGTACGGTCGTCGATATCGCTCATACCGGACTGGAGCCCTTTTGATGCCCATAATTTTTCGATAATGTCCCCGGCGTGGCAGATTACCGGATTCATTATTCTGGCCAACGTCGAAGCTGAGTTCGAATTCCTGCTTACAGCTTGCGGCGTCGGCCACGTAAAGGCCGTGTCAACCGAAGGGATTTACGCACTCACGCTGTTCTCCCGTGAGATTTGTCGGGAGCGGCCAGACCGCGCTTACTGAATGCCACCCAATTTAGTCGGCCAGCTTTTTCTTGCCCAGCGCTATCGGGGTATTGTTTGATTTATATCAATATTCGCTGGCAGAGGGTTGGCTGTACGCGGTATCCGAGTTTGGGATCGCCGCCAGTAATTGCCGAGTGTAGGCCTGTTGCGGATGGGCCCAGAGTATTTCGGTTTTTTCGCTTTCGATGATTTTGCCGTGGTGCATCACCATCACTCGATCGGCGATGTAACGCACCACGGACAGGTCGTGGGAGATAAACAGCATAGTCAGATTGTGACGCGCCACGAGATCGAGTAACAGGTCGAGAATTTGTGCCTGGATAGTGACATCCAGTGCAGACACCGGCTCGTCCGCCAGCACAAATTCCGGCCGCGTGGCGATGGCGCGACCGATGGCGATACGCTGGCGCTGCCCACCGGAAAATTCGTGGGGATATTTGCGCACATAGGCCCGTGCCAGGCCGACCTCGTCCATCAATGTATGCACCATTTTTTCCACGCTATTACGTGCCGCCAGGCGATGGAATAACAGGGGTTCGGCGAGGGCATCAAATACAGTCATGCGCGGATTGAGGGACGCGTAGGGGTCCTGAAAAATCATCTGCATGCGCCGTCGCAGCGGCCGCATAGCCTTAGTGTTGAGTCCGCATAACTGCTGGCCCGCAAAGGTAACGGACCCGGCGTGTATCGGAATCAACTGTAGTATTGAGCGGCCCAGAGTGGATTTGCCGGATCCGGATTCTCCTACCAGGCCGAGAATTTCGCCGCGCTGCAGCGTCAAGGAAATATTATCGACGGCGGTCACAAAACGCGCGGCGTTGGTTGCCAGGAGGGGCGTACTGTAATCCCGAAAACGTGTGGTCAGGTTTTTGATTTCGAGTAATGGCGGGGATGTCATTGTTGAATCGGCGGGGTTTTGTTTGGCGCCGCTACGAATGGACGCCAGCAGCTTGCGGGTATAAGGGTGCCGGGCGTCCGTAAAGATGGCGTTGGTGGTGCCGGTTTCAACCACCTTGCCCTGGTGCATCACCGCGATACGATCGGCGACACCTGCCACTACGGCGAGGTCGTGACTAATCAGGATTACCGCGATATTGCGCCGTTGCTGTAGCGCCTTGATCAGGTGCAGTATCTGCGCCTGCACAGTGACGTCGAGGGCGGTAGTGGGTTCGTCCGCAATCAGTAGTTTTGGCTCGGCGATTAACGCCATGGCGATCATCACCCGTTGGCGCATACCGCCGGAAAACTCGTGAGGGTAACTTTCGAAGCGGCGCGCTGCGTCCTTGATGCCTACTTCGACGAGGAGGGCGAGCGCCTGTTCGCGAGCCTCGGGTCGATTGAGCTGCCGATGGTAAAGCAAAGGCTCCATCAACTGTTCGCCAATGGTCAGGAACGGATTCAGGCAGGACATGGGGTCCTGAAAAATTATCGCGATGTCGTTGCCGCGTATATGGCGCAGCGCTGGTACAGGGCATTGCAACAAATTCACGCCGTCAAACTGAGCGGTGCCACTTTCGATACGGCCGGGTGGTTCCGGTATCAGGCGCAACAGACTGTAGCAGGCAACCGACTTGCCCGATCCGGACTCGCCGACGATAGCTAACGTCTCGCCTCGATCGACCGCGAAACTCACATCGTCAACCGCGGTAAGCACGCCGTTGCGCGTATGAAAACGCACGGTTAAATGTTGGACATCGAGCAAGCTCATGGCGATTTTTCAGTCCTTTGCGGCGCGAGGATCGAGGGCGTCCCGCAGGCCATCCCCTAAAAAATTCAGTGCGAAAAGGGTTATCGACAGCACCAGTCCCGGAAACAGCAGCAGCCAGGGATACTCTTCCATGGTTTCTACGCCGGCGGAAATCAGCGACCCCCAGGAACTTTGCGGCGGCTGAATTCCCAGCCCCAGAAAACTGAGAAAAGCTTCCAGCAGAATCACGCCAGGAATGGTGAGTGTGGTGTAAACGATAACCGGTCCCAGTGTGTTTGGAATCAGGTGGCGGCGAATAATTAGCCAACGGGACAGGCCCAGAGAAACCGCCGCCTCGACAAACTCCTGCTGGCGCAGGGTTTGCACCTGGCTGCGCACAATCCGCGCCATGGTTAACCACTCCACTGCGCCAATCGCAAAAAACAGCAGCACGATATTGCGTCCGAACACCACCATTAACAGGATAATGAAAATCATAAACGGTAAGGCGTACATAATATCCACCAGACGCATCATGGCGGCGTCGACGCGCCCACCCGCGTAACCGGCGATGGTGCCGTACAAAATACCGATGCCGAGGGCCACGCCGGTGGCCACGAAACCGACCATCAGGGAAATGCGACTACCGTACAGTATGCGGGTCAGCAGATCCCTGCCCAGGGTGTCGGTACCCAGCCAATGTTGCACTGACGGTGGCGCCGCGCCGAGAGCCAGGTTCTGGGCCTCGTAACTGTAGGGCGCGATCCAGGGTGTCAATAATGCGGCGAGGGTCATGGCAGTTAGTACGCCGAGACCCATAAGGGCAAGGCGATTTTTTTGTAGACGTCGCCACGCATCCTGCCACAGGGACACGCCG
>JBFJKD010000166.1:0-5240 GCA_041635095.1 Porticoccaceae bacterium | reverse complement strand
ATCGACTGCGCCTGCGGCGGTATGGGCGCGGGCGCCGGCAATACCCCGATGGAAGTATTTATTGCTGTGTGTGACCGCATGGGTATCGAAACTGGCGTCGATGTGTTCAAAATTTCCGATGTGGCGGAAGATCTGGTGACACCGATTATGGATTTCCCGGTGCGCATTGACCGCAATTCACTAACCCTGGGGTACGCGGGTGTCTATTCGTCCTTTTTACTGTTCGCCAAACGGGCGGAGCAAAAATACGGCATTCCGGCCCGTGAGCTGCTACTGGAAATGGGTCGGCGTAAAATGGTGGGCGGGCAGGAAGATATGATTGAAGATATCGCGCTTACGATGGCAAAAGAACGGAAAGCATCCTGATGGCAATGACCAAAAAACAAATCGCTGAAGTTGCCGAGCATCTGGAGAACGCCGAACTGGATGCGCGGGATGTGGTCAAGGTCACCGACCAGTATCCCGATATGACCTTTACCGAAGCGCTGGATATTCAGTGGGCTATTCGCGCGCGCAAAGAAGCGCGCGGTACCCGCATCGTCGGTATGAAAATGGGGTTGACCTCCTGGGCAAAAATGGCACAGATGGGTGTCGACAAACCTTGTTACGGATTTTTGGCCGATTATTTCAGTGTGCCCCAGGGTGGCGAGATCAACACCAAGGAACTGATTCATCCCAAGGTGGAAGCGGAAATCGCTTTTGTCACCAATAAGGATCTGTCCGGGCCGGGTTGCCACATTGGCGATGTGCTGGCGGCCACCGACTTTATTGTGCCCGCCGTGGAAATCATCGACTCGCGCTATCAGAATTTCAAATTTGATTTACCCAGCGTGATTGCCGATAACTCGTCTTCTTCGCGTTTTGTGATTGGCGGCCGACCATTACCGGTGGATGCGGTGGATATGCGTACCCTGGGTGTGGTGATGGAAAAAAACGGCGTGGTGGTGGAGCTGGGCGCCGGTGCTGCCGTGCTGGGCAACCCGGCCGCGAGTGTCGCGATGCTGGTGAATATGCTGTCCGAGCGTGGCAAGACGTTGCCCGCGGTCAGTTTCGTTATGACCGGGGGGATTACCGCGGCGGTTGCCGTGGACTCGGGGGATTCAATCGTGGTGCGCTACCAGCACCTTGGTGATGTGACGATGAAGTTTGTGTGAGGCAAAAGCGATGGTCGAGGCAATCGATGTAAAGCTCTATTTCAATTTCCGCAGTCCGTATTGCTATCTGGCGTCGAAGACCCTGTGGACTATCGTCGATGATTTTCACGCCAATCTGCAGTGGCGACCGGTGGGTGGCTGGCGACTGCGCTCCGCGCCGGATCGCGCCAAACGCAAGGTGCCTCTGGCGCGGCAGGATCTGGCGCGGTTTGCCAGACGCATGGGCATCCCGGTAATGCCGCCACCTATCGAAACCGAGCCCACCGCTGCGGGTGCTGCATCCCTGTTCGCGCAGGAGAAAGGCGTACTGCGGGAATACATTGTGGAAACCATGCGTATCGAATGGGCGGAAGGCAAGAATATCGGCGAGCCGGATGTGCTACGGGAAATCGCTAGCCGCATCGGACTTGATCCTGAAGAATTGCTGGCGGCAAGCGCCAGCCCGGATAATCTGGCCCAACTCGAAGCTAATTACGAAGAGGCCGACGCGCTGGGGGTTTTCGGTGTTCCGACCTTCGTTGTTGGCGAAAATATTTTCTGGGGTCAGGATCGGCTTGAGTTTGTGGTGGAGCACCTGCGGGAACTGCGCCTGGCGCGGTTGTAATCGTCGGTAGCACGGTGTTTCCACGTCGCGTCGTTCGCTAGCCACGGATTAAAACGGTGGATCCGATCACACATGCGTTACTCGGTGGGGTGGTTGGACGCACAGCGGGTGGGCGCAGGCTGGGAATGCGCGCCGCCGCGCTGGGTGCCGTCGCTGGCGCTTTCCCCGATATCGACGTGTTCTATGGTGTGTTTGCCGCCGACGAAATGGCCCAGCTGCAATGGCATCGCGGACTGACCCATTCGCTATTTTTTACGCCGCTACTCGGTTTGCTGGGCGGCTGGCTGTATTGGCGATGGCGCCATCGCCGCGGAGCGCTGGAGCCGTTAATCCCGTGGCTCGCGGTGTCTGTGTTCGCGCTTCTATCCCATCCGCTACTCGATGCCTGTACCACCTACGGCACGCAATTACTGGCTCCCTTTTCTGATCGGCGTTTCGCCTGGAACGCCGTGCCAATTATTGAACCTGTTTACAGCGGTACATTGTTGCTTGGCCTGGTTATCGCACGTTACGCCAAAACTCTGGGGTGGCTGGTGGCGCTGGTGGTACTGGTGCTGTCCAGCGAATATCTGATGTGGGGCTGGATGCAGAATAATCGGGCGATTATCCTGGCGCGCACCCAGTTGTCTGATGAAGGCGTGGCGCGGGCTCAGGTCGAAGCCTTTCCCACGCTGTTGCAAATGCCGGTACGGCGCGTGGTGGTGCGTACTGGAGCGCAAATTCGTGTCGGTTATGTGGACGTCAGCGCGCCATGTCTGATTCAGTGGCAGAGCGTTGCGCAACAGCGTCATCCGTTGCTCGAAAAATTTCGCGCCAGCCGCCACGGGCAAATTTTTACGTGGTTTGCCAACGGAATAACGGCAGAGCGTATAGAACGCCGCGCCAGCGATTACTGGGTGGAAATCTCCGATCTGCGTTATGGCTACGACGCCAATCCCACACGCGGGCTGTGGGGCGTGCGCGGCCGCTTCAGTCATGCAGGCGAACCGTTGGGTGAGAACCGTTATTTCTCCGATCCGTGGCGTTTTGACCGCGCAACAGCCCGGCTATTGTGGGCGATGGTTGTGCCGTCCACGGCAAGTAATTGTCGCAACGCTTCGTTGGCTGCTGCGCCAGCGAATAGTGGGGTGCATCCCTCCCGTTGACTAGCGCCGTAAAATCATATTTGCCCGCGTGCAGAGTCAGTCTAGAATTCGTGCTTCTAAAAACGGCATCAGCTCCTTCAGTGGCACATCCAGCGGCACATCGGTGCCGGTATCGCCCCGTCTGGTTTTGTATTCAACGCTGTCCTGCTGCAGGCCGCGCTCGCCGACGACCAGGCAGTGCGGTATCCCGATCAGGTCGATATCCGCGAGCATAACTCCAAGTCGCGCCTTGTCTTCATCCATGAGCAATACGTCGTATCCGGCCTGTTGTAATTGTTGGTACAGGTTCTCGCAGGTGGTGCGCACCAGGCCGGATTTATGTGCGTTAACCGGAACCAGCGCGATCTGGAATGGTGCGATACTTTGCGGCCAGATGATGCCTTTGGCATCGTGATTCTGTTCAATGGCCGCAGCGACAATGCGGCTGACGCCGATGCCGTAACAACCCATGGTGAGGACCTGTTCGCGACCGTCCTGATTTAACACGGTAGCCTGCATCGCGGCGCTGTATTTGGTGCCGAGCTGAAATATATGGCCGACTTCGATGCCGCGTTTTATATCCAGGATGCCGCTACCATCGGGACTCGGATCCCCAACGACTACGTTGCGAATATCTGCAACCTGGCCGAGGGGGCAGTCCCGCTCCCAGTTGACGCCGGTCAGATGGTAGCCCTCGCGGTTAGCGCCGCAGACGAAATCGGCCAGATGGGCGGCGCTGTGATCCACCAGCGTAGGGATAGTTAAGCCCACTGGCCCAAGGGAGCCAGCCCCACAGCCCAGTGTGGCGCGAATCTGGTCGTTGCTGGCGAAGGTCATGGGGGTCGTCAGGCCCAACAGTTTTTCGATTTTCACGGCGTTCAATTCGTGATCCCCGCGCACCACCAATGCGATCAAGGGGGCATCTTCCGCGCCCTGAATAATCAGGGTTTTAACCGATTGTTGCGGGGCGATACCCAGCAAATCGCAGATGGCCGCGATGCTGTGTGTGCCGGGCGTAGCGACTTCCGCCATTGCCTGGGTTGCTGCAGGACGTTGGTTAGATGGGGAAATGGCCGCGGCCATTTCAATATTCGCGGCATAGTCGCCAGTGTCGGAAAACGCGATGGCATCTTCTCCCGAGTCGGCCAGCACGTGGAATTCGTGGGAATGGCTACCGCCAATGCTACCCGTGTCCGCTATGACTGGTCGAAACTCCAGGCCGATCCGCGTAAAGATGCGGCAGTAAGTGGCGTGCATCAAGTCGTAGGTTTTTTGTAGACACGGCTGATCAATGTGAAAGGAGTACGCATCTTTCATAATAAATTCCCGGGCCCGCATAATGCCAAACCGGGGCCTGATCTCGTCGCGGAATTTCGTTTGAATTTGATAGAAATTGGCGGGTAATTGTTTGTAGCTGCGCAAGGCGTTGCGCGCCAGATCGGTTATCACTTCTTCGTGGGTTGGTCCCAGACAAAACCCGCGCTGGTGGCGGTCCTGAATACGCAGTAATTCTGGCCCATATTGTTCCCAGCGCCCCGATTCCTGCCACAGTTCGGCGGGTTGCACCACAGGCATCAGTAGTTCCTGTGCCCCGGCGGCATTCATTTCCGCGCGTACAATATTCTCCACTTTGCGCAGCACTCGCAGGCCCATCGGTAACCACGTGTACAGACCGCCGGCGAGTTTGCGAATCATGCCGGCCCGCAGCAACAGTTTATGGCTGACGACTTCGGCGTCCGCCGGTTCTTCTTTGAGGGTGGCGATAAGGAACTGGCTGGCGCGCATGATGGTCTTTTTCCGTAGTGTGTGGGTATGGATTATGCTGCGTATCATTTTAAGGTCACCACGCCTCCGGGTACAGTTGCAACGGCGCAACGATGGCGTTTGCAGTTGACGCTCGGTGTGCGCCGCGCTGACACAACGACACAGGGGTTAAATTATGTTTGAACTGGATGAACGGTTGCAACGCGACACGGTGATGGTGGGGCGTTTTCCATTGAGCCTGTTGTTGCTTAACAAAGATGCTAACTATCCCTGGTGCATTCTGGTGCCTGCCCGCTTGGCAATTCAGGAGATATACGAGCTAGCGGCGCGCGACCGCCAACAGCTACTGGACGAGTCCTGCCGTCTTGGTGCTGTCCTTACCAAACTGTTTTCTCCAGATAAATTAAATATTGCAGCGCTCGGCAATGTGGTGCCCCAGTTGCACCTGCACCATATTGTGCGCTACCGCAACGACCCTGCCTGGCCTGCACCGGTCTGGGGCGCGGTACCACCGCTGGACTACCCGGCTGGTGAGTTGCTGGAAAGGCAGCGCCTGATTACTGATTATCTGGCGGGTGAGGATTTTGCCAGCGT
>JBFJKD010000165.1:0-5333 GCA_041635095.1 Porticoccaceae bacterium | reverse complement strand
TGGGCCGGTGCGTCGGCGGCAAGCGTTGTCGCGGTCACCACGTCGGTGGGCAGCGGAATATCGCATTTTTCCATCAGGGACCGAGCGATCGGGATCAGCTCCTGTTCACACAGGGATTTGCCCACCGGCTTGCCAGCTGCGGCCAAAAACGTATTGGCGATGCCGCCACCCACAATTAATTGGTCAACTTTTTTTGACAGCGCCTGCAGCACCGTTAGCTTGGTGGACACCTTGGAACCACCAACGATCGCCACCAACGGCCGGGCAGGACTGTGCAGGGCTTTTTTCAGAGCGTCCAGTTCCCGTGCCAATAATGGCCCGGCACAGGCCTGCGGCGCAAAACGCGCCACCCCGTGGGTCGATGCCTCGGCCCGGTGGGCGGTACCGAAGGCATCCATCACAAAAATATCGCACAGCCCCGCATAGGCCCGCGCCAGCGCTTCGTCGTCCTTCTTCTCACCCACGTTAAAGCGCACATTTTCCAGTAGCACAATCGCACCGGACTCTACCTCAACCCCTTTACGCCAGTTGTCGACCAAGGGTACTGGCCGGCCCAGCAACTGGGCGAGGTGGTTTGCCACCGGCAACAGAGACAGTGCAGCGTCGGCCTGACCTTCAACCGGGCGCCCCAGGTGGGACATGACAATCACTTTTGCGCCCGCCTCCAACGCCCGTTGCAAAGAAGGTAGCGCCGCCCGAATCCGCGCATCCGAGGTGACCTTGCCAGAGGTTATGGGTACATTTAAATCTTCTCGAATCAGCACGCGCTTGCCTGCCAGATCGAGTTCGCTCATTAATCTCACGCCCATTTGTGTTCCTTCGTCCGCCTTTATTCCGCGCTTATTCAGTTCGTTGACGTTTTGGCTATCAGGTCCTGCCAGTAACACATCACATCCAGCATGCGATTGGCGTAACCCCACTCGTTGTCGAACCACACCAGCACCTTTACCAGCCGCTTGCCGCTGACCCGCGTCTGGCTGGCGTCGACAATACCGGAACGGGGGTCGTGGTTAAAATCGCAGGACGCCAGTGGCTCCTCGGTATAGCCGAGGATGCCGGGCATTTCGGCACAGGAGTCCCTGAGTATACGGTTCACTTCGACATCGCTGGTGTCGGTGGCCACCTGTACCGACAGATCTATCACCGAGACGTTTTGGGTCGGCACCCGCATTGCCTGGGCCTCGAATTTTCCCGCAAGTTCCGGCAGCACCCGGTCAATACCCCGGGCCAGACCTGTCTCGACCGGAATAATTGACTGGATAGCGGCGCGGGTCTTACGCAGGTCCGTATGGTGATAGGAGTCCAGTACCGGCTGATCATTCATGGCCGAGTGGATAGTAGTGATCACCCCCGCCTCAATACCCAACGCTTTGTGCAGCGCACTAATTACCGGCACCACACAATTAGTGGTACAGGACGCAGCTGCGACGATGCGGTACTCCGGTCGCAGCAAATGATGGTTTACACCGTAGACAATCGTCGCGTCCACGTCGGCCTGAGCTGGCTGCGAAAACAGTACCCGCTGCGCCCCCGCCGTCAGGTGTTGTTCGGCTATTTCCCTTGCACTAAACGTCCCGGTGCATTCGAGCACCAGATCCACCCCGTGGGCCCGCCACGGTAATTCCGCGACAGATTCAACATGGCTAATAGCGATACTATGGTCGTCGAGACGCAATTGCCCCGCGCTGCCAGCCACGACGCCGGGAAAATGTCCGTGGGTGGAATCGTAGCGGGTCAGGTAGACAATAGTGTCCAGGTCCGCCAACTCGTTAATCGCGACCACCGTCAGCCGCTGGCCGAGGCGCCGCTCCCACAGCGCCCGCACCACACTGCGACCGATGCGACCATAACCATTGATAGCAACCCGCAGGGTCATCAGCGCAATACGTCCAATGCAGTTTTCACCACATTTTCAACGGTAAAACCAAAATGTGCCATTACCTCCCCGCCGGGACCCGAGGCGCCGAAAGTATGCATCCCCACGACCGCTCCATCCAGTCCGACATACTTGAACCAAAAGTCTGCGTGCGCCGCCTCGATCGCTACCCGCGCCCGTACCTGTGGCGGCAAAACCGCATCCCGATAGACTTGCTCCTGGGCGTCAAACACATCCGTACTGGGCATGGAAATGACCCGCACCCGACGCCCTAGCTGCGTCAGTTGTTGCGCCGCGCCCACGGCGAGCTGAACTTCCGAGCCGGTGGCAATCAGCAGTAGCTCCGGCGTACCATCGCAATCCCGCAGAATATAGGCTCCCCGCGCAATGGCCGCGAGCTGTGTCTCATCCCGTTGTTGATGGGGCAGGCCCTGGCGCGTAAAAATCAAGGCTGAAGGCCCATTGCGCTGTTCAATCGCCGCTTTCCAGCACACTGCCGACTCCACTGCATCGCAGGGTCGCCAGGTAGATAAGTTAGGCGTGGCGCGCAGGTTGGCAAGCTGTTCGACGGGCTGGTGAGTGGGGCCATCCTCGCCGAGGCCGATAGAATCGTGGGTAAACACAAAAATACTTTGCTGCTTCATCAGCGCAGCCATACGCACTGCATTGCGGCAGTATTCCATAAATACCAGGAAGGTAGCGCCGTAGTCGATAAATCCCCCGTGCAGGGTAATACCGTTTTGCATCGCCGCCATGCCAAATTCTCGCACACCGTAGTACAGGTAGTTACCACTGGCATCCTCCGCGGTAATTCCCTGGCAGCCTTTCCAGAAGGTATTGTTGGAGCCCGCGAGATCTGCCGACCCACCCAACAACTCGGGTAATAGTGGGCCGAAAGCGTCGAGGGTGTGTTGCGATGCCTGGCGGGTGGCTGGCGATTCACCCTTGTCCTGGCAGGCCTGAATAAATGCGCTGGCATGGGCCGCAAACCCTGCGGGCAGCTCGCCGCGCAAACGCCGCTCCAGCTGCGCGGCAAGCTCCGGGTGGGCGGCGCGATAACCGTCAAATTGTTTGCGCCATGCGGCCTCAAGCGCCGCGCCCTTTTCGCGCCGGTTCCAGCCCTGGTATATATCCTCGGGCACCTCAAAGGGTGCATGTGGCCAGCCCAATACCGCTTTGGTGGCAACAATTTCGTCTGCCCCCAGCGGGGCGCCATGGCAGCTCTCTTTGCCCTGTTTGGCCGGGGAGCCAAAGCCAATGATAGTCTTGCAACAGATCAGGGTAGGTTTGTCCGTTTCCAGACGCGCCATTTCGATGGCCGCCTTGATGGCGTTGTGGTCGTGGCCATCCACATTGGGTATCACCTGCCAGCCGTAGGCGGCAAACCGCGCTGGCGTGTCGTCGGTAAACCAGCCCGCTACTTCACCATCGATGGAGATACCGTTGTCGTCGTAAAAAGCGACCAGCTTGCCAAGTCTGTGGGTGCCAGCGAACGAACAGACCTCATGGGAAATACCTTCCATCAAACAGCCATCGCCCATAAATACATAGGTGAAATGGTCGATAACCTCAAAACCGGGGCGATTGCACTGAGCCGCCAGGATTTTCTCCGCCAGGGCCATGCCCACCGCATTGGCCAGGCCCTGACCGAGGGGGCCGGTCGTGGTTTCAATACCCGGGGCTTCGCCAAACTCGGGATGCCCCGCAGTTTTGGAATGCAGTTGGCGAAAATCTTTCAGATCGTCAATGCTCAGCCCGTAGCCGCTAAGATGCAATAACGAGTACAGCAACATGGAACCGTGCCCATTGGAAAGGACAAAGCGATCCCGGTTGGCCCAGGCTGGATTGGCCGGATTATGTTGCAAATAATCGTTCCACAACACTTCGGCGATATCCGCCATCCCCATGGGCGCGCCAGGGTGGCCACTGTTGGCCTGTTGTACGGCATCCATACTCAGCGCACGTATGGCATTAGCGAGATCGCGGCGAGATGGCATCTATGACTCCTGCTTTAAATAAACTTATGTACTCACGCAGTGACCAGCGGCGTGCCTGAGTGCCCTGTCCACGTCATGGGTTCAACGATTTTCCAGCTTTCCAGCGTGTATCGCTGCTGTACCGGCGACGTCGGACAACCGCGGTCAGGCGGCAAGTAGCGCACCACATCGACCCAGGAGTGGGATAGCGGGCGGGCAAAAAAGTGCGCGTATTTTCCCGTACTCCAGCCGAGCAGTAAAGAATTGCTGCCCACAACGGAGGGTTTTTTGGCGTTTTGTCTTCATTCGCCACAGTCTTCATTTGCCACAGCTTGACGAAATTTCACCGACTATACCCCCTTATTTATATATCAATATATTTTGATATAGATCGACAAATCATTTAAAGTGCGCCGATGGCAACCCTGACTTCAAGCGCGAGCACACCACGGCGCGCCCCCGCGCTCAACGCATGCGGCAGCCAACTCGACGCGACTGCCCTGGTATGCAAGGCAGCTGGCGACGGGTTGCGCCTGCAGATATTGCAGGTCCTGCAAAACGACGCTTTTGGTGTACTTGAACTGAGTCGCATATTTGTCATGCCGCAACCTGGGCTAAGCCACCACCTGAAAATACTGGCCAATGCAGGGCTGGTGGCCACCCGTCGCGAGGGAACATGTGTTTTTTACCGCCGCGCACTGGGTGGCAACGAAAATTCCAGCGAGTTGCGCGATGCGTTGTTTGCGCAGCTCGACCGCTGCGCGCTACCACGTTCCATCGCGGCGCGCGTGCAACAGGTGCAACTGGCGAGGGCAGAAAGCTCTCGGGCGTTTTTTCGCCGCCACGCGGACAAATTTCGCGCGCAGCAGGATCTGATTGCTGGCTATGACCAGTATGGGGCGACCGTGGTCGAGTTTATCGACGCCATCCTGCCGAACGGCGGCGACAACGCACTCGAAGTTGGACCCGGCGAGGGAGAATTGTTAGTCGAACTGGCACACCGCTTCACTCAGGTCACCGCCATCGACAACGCACAGGAGATGCTGACCCGCTCCAGTATGCTGGCGCAGCAACACAAACTGGGTAATATCGCCTTTGTGCACGGTGACTCCGCCACTGCCCGCCAAACAGGTGTCAAATTCAACCTGATTACCCTGAACATGGTGCTGCATCACACCTCCTCGCCGTCTTCGGTCATTGCAGATCTGGCCGCGTTACTGAAGCCGGGGGGCTCGTTGGTGATTACCGACCTGTGTGACCACGATCAGGACTGGGCGCGCAGCGCCTGCGGCGATATGTGGCTGGGGTTCGAGCCCGGCCAGCTAACACAGTGGGCGCAAATTCACGGCCTCGCGGACGGCGACAGCTTGCACGTGGCACTACGCAATGGCTTTCGCGTGCAGTTAAGGCAATTTTACAACCCTGCTTCCGGGCAGATCACGTCAGGAGATTCGCTACATGAGTAACTATCGTATTTTTAC
>JBFJKD010000164.1:0-5347 GCA_041635095.1 Porticoccaceae bacterium | reverse complement strand
TCGAGAATAATAATGTTGTCGAGGGAGCACAGCGTATCCCCGGTGGTCACATCTTTCAGCCCAATGGCAGCGGCGATATCGCCAGCGCGAATCTCCTTGATTTCTTCGCGCTGGTTGGCGTGCATTTGCACCATGCGACCAATGCGCTCCTTTTTGCCCTTAACCGAGTTATACACCCCGTCGCCCTGTTTCATCACCCCGGAATACACCCGCAGGAAGGTCAACGTTCCCACAAAAGGGTCAGTCGCAATTTTAAACGCCAGAGCGGCGAACGGCGCTTCGTCATCGGCGGCACGTTCTTCCACGGTGACTTCGTCGTCCAGCACACCCTCGATAGCCTTCACTTCGGTGGGCGAAGGCAGGTATTCGATTACCGCATCCAGCACCGCCTGAACACCCTTGTTCTTAAACGCAGAACCGCCGAGCACCGGTACAATTTCATTGGCCAGGGTGCGCGCACGAATGCCTGCCTTGATCTCTTCTTCCGTCAGCGCCTCACCTTCGAGGTATTTATCCATAAATGTTTCGTTCGCTTCGGCGGCCGCTTCCACCAGGCTTTCACGCAACTCTTCACATTCAGCGAGCATGTCGGCCGGGATTTCTTCGTACTGAAAGGTCATACCCTGATCGGCTTCGTTCCAGCGAATCGCCTTCATTTTGACCAAATCCACAACACCCTTGAATTCTTCTTCCGACCCGATGGTCATCTGCAGCGCCACTGGATTGGCGCCAAGTCGCGTTTTTAGCTGCTTGATCACCTTTTTAAAATCGGCGCCAGCGCGATCCATTTTGTTGACAAACACCATGCGCGGCACGGCATACTTGTTGGCCTGACGCCACACCGTTTCGGTTTGCGGCTGAACGCCAGATGAACCACACAGCACTACCACCGCGCCGTCCAACACCCGCAGAGAACGCTCCACCTCAATCGTAAAATCAACGTGGCCTGGGGTATCAATGATATTGATACGATGCTCTTCGAACTGCGCCTCCATCCCTTTCCAGAAACAGGTGGTCGCAGCGGAGGTAATCGTGATACCACGCTCCTGCTCCTGCTCCATCCAGTCCATGGTGGCGGCGCCATCGTGCACCTCACCGATTTTATGTGACAGACCGGTGTAAAACAGAACACGCTCGGTGGTAGTCGTTTTACCAGCGTCGACGTGAGCAACGATACCGATATTGCGGTAGCGGCGGATAGGTGTCTTGCGTGCCACGATACTTTCCCCAAAAACGAAGTGTCAAAAATGACTGCACTAAAATTGTGGCAGGCGACGCCAAGTCGCGCAGCGGCCTGCCAATAAATCGGGACCCTACACGTTTTATTAGAAACGGTAGTGCGAAAATGCCTTGTTCGCTTCGGCCATGCGATGCACGTCTTCGCGTTTTTTGACCGCGCCGCCTTTACCCTGGGCCGCGTCGGCAATTTCACCCGCCAGCCGTTGGGCCATGGATTTTTCACTGCGTCCGCGCGCGTAATCCACCAACCAGCGCATGGCCAGGGCGGTGCGGCGCGAAGGGCGCACTTCCACGGGAACCTGATAGGTGGCACCACCGACGCGACGGGATTTCACCTCGACCATCGGCGCGATATTTTCCAGCGCTTCTTCAAATGCCTCGACCGGATCTTTTTTAAGACGGCTTTCAACGGTATTTAAAGCGCCGTACACGATGCGTTCGGCAACAGATTTCTTGCCGCTAACCATGACGTGATTCATAAATTTTGCGAGGGTAATATTGCCGAATTTTGGATCCGGCAGGATTTCACGCTTGGCGACAACGCGTCTTCTTGGCATGTCTCTATTCTCTTCAGGTTAACCCGGGACTGGCTGTATTGCGCTGCCCGGCCTTACTCGGCTTAAGTACCGACTATAAAACGCTAACTAGCCCTTCGGGCGCTTGGCGCCGTATTTGGAGCGACGCTGTCTGCGTCCGTCCACGCCCGAGGTATCCAGACTTCCGCGCACCGTGTGGTAACGCACCCCTGGCAAATCTTTGACACGACCACCGCGAATCAGCACTACACTGTGCTCCTGCAGGTTGTGGCCTTCGCCACCAATGTAGGATGACACTTCAAACCCGCTAGTGAGGCGCACCCGACACACTTTGCGCAGCGCCGAGTTCGGTTTTTTCGGCGTGGTGGTGTACACGCGGGTACACACGCCGCGGCGTTGCGGGCAGCTCTGTAACGCGGGCACATCGCTTTTTACGACTCTGCGCTTACGCGGCTGACGCACCAATTGATTGATCGTTGCCATGCAATATTACTCCGAATACGCTTTTAATCGCCTTGACATGCTTGCTGCAAAGGCTTAATCCCATATTGTCGGTATAGCGCAATCGCGCATTTACACCCGACAATGGTGTGTTCCTGCCCTCGGGGAGGCGGCATTCTAAAGAGCCGACCCTATCGAGTCAAGGAATACCGGAGCGCTTAGCGCCCCGATAACTATCGCTCTCAGTCCTCTGCATCCTCTGCGCTTAACGCCTCGGACAACGCCGCTTCGACATCGCTGGCACTGACCCCGGCAACGTCTGCAATGGCGGCTTCGCGCGCCAGTCGACGAGTGTTGTGGTAGGTCAATCCGGTACCTGCCGGAATCAAACGACCGACCACCACGTTTTCCTTCAGGCCGCGCAGGGGATCGAGCTTGCCAGTAACCGCCGCTTCGGTGAGCACCCGCGTGGTTTCCTGGAACGACGCTGCGGATATAAAGCTTTCCGTTGCCAGAGAAGCCTTGGTGATACCCAGTAGCACGCGCTGAAACTTGGCAACAATCTTGTCTTCGCGCAACAGGTTTTCGTTACACTCCAGGACCCGGTTGTACTCGACCTGCTCGCCCTGCACATAACTGGAATCACCGCTGTCGGCGATTTCTACCTTACGCAACATCTGACGCACAATGACCTCAATATGCTTGTCATTGATTTTCACACCCTGCAGGCGGTAAACCTCCTGAATTTCATTGCCGATATACTTGGCCAGCGCATCCACACCTTTCAGGCGCAGAATATCGTGGGGGCTGGGGGATCCTTCCGATACCACTTCGCCTTTTTCTACGTGCTCGCCTTCATAAACTCCCATCTCGCGCCACTTGGGAATCAACGTTTCGTGCGGCTCGCTACCGTCGTTGGGAGTAATGACCAGACGACGCTTACCTTTGGTTTCCTTACCGAACGTGACCGTCCCACTCACTTCGGCCAGAATCGACGGATCCTTGGGTTTGCGTGCCTCGAACAGGTCGGCCACCCGCGGCAGACCACCAGTGATATCGCGGGTCTTGGAACCTTCCTGAGGAATCCGCGCGATGATATCGCCGACACCCACCTGATCGCCATCGTTGATGGTAATAATAGCGTTGGCTGGCAGCATGTAGTGGGCCGGTACCGTGGAGTTGGGGAAACACAGTTCCTTGCCTTTGGCATCAAGCAGGGTCACCATCGGCTTCATTTCCTTTCCTGCCGCGGGGCGCTCGTTGGGATCGATGACGGCAGTGCTGGTCAAGCCCGTCATCTCATCCGTCTGACCACGAATACTCAACCCTTCTTCCATACCCGAAAACCGCACACGACCCTGTACTTCGCTGACAATGGGGTGAGTGTGGGGATCCCAGGCCGCCACGATCTGTCCGGCGGTAACTTTCGCACCGTCGCGCACTTTGACGACGGCACCGTAGGGCAACTTGTAACGCTCTTTTTCGCGACCGTTTTCATCGGCTATTGCCAGTTCGCTGGAGCGGGACACCGCCACCAGTTCGCCGCTTTTGCGCTCCGCCATTTTGGAATTTACCAGGCGCACGGTACCCGCGTTTTTGACCTGAATATTATCCACCGCAGACGCCCGCGAAGCGGCGCCACCGATGTGGAAGGTACGCATGGTCAACTGGGTTCCGGGCTCACCGATGGACTGCGCGGCGATCACGCCGACCGCTTCACCGGCGTTAATGAGATGTCCCCGCGCCAGATCGCGACCATAGCAGTTGCTGCAAATACCGTAGCGGGTGGCACAGGTAATCGGCGAACGTACCAGCACCTCATCAATGCTATTGGCCTCAATTAACTGCACCAGCTTCTCATCGATCATAATGCCGGCGGGCACCACCACTTCTTTGGTGCCGGCACGGCACACGTCGAGCGCTGCAACGCGACCCAAAATACGGTCGCCAAGGGATTCAATAATATCCCCGCCTTCAATCACCGGCGTCATCAGCAGGCCTTCTTCGGTGCCGCAATCAACTTCGGTAACCACCAGATCCTGCGCCACGTCCACCAGTCGCCGGGTCAGATATCCGGAGTTGGCGGTTTTCAATGCCGTGTCCGCCAGACCTTTGCGCGCGCCGTGAGTGGAGATAAAGTACTGCAGAACGTTCAGCCCCTCGCGGAAATTCGCGGTAATCGGCGTCTCGATAATGGAGCCATCGGGACGCGCCATCAGGCCACGCATACCCGCCAGCTGGCGGATCTGCGCAGGCGAACCACGCGCCCCGGAGTCGGCCATAATAAAGACCGAGTTAAATGACGGCTGATCTTCGTCCTTGCCCTCGCGGTTTTTGACGGTTTCCTTGGAAATCACGTCCATCATGGACTTGGCCACCTGGTCATTGGCCCGCGACCAGATATCAATCACTTTGTTGTATTTCTCACCCTGCGTTACCAGACCGGACGAAAACTGGGATTCAATTTCCAGCACTTCCGCTTCCGCGCGCTTGATCAACGCGGCCTTCTCGTCGGGGATAACGAAATCGTTAACGCCAATAGACACGCCGGAGCGCGTCGAGAAGTCAAACCCGGTGTACATGAGCTGATCGGCAAAAATTACCGTCGCCTTGAGACCGACCGTGCGATAACAGTGGTTAATGATCCGCGAAATAGCTTTTTTGGTCATCGCCTGGTTGACCAGATCGAAACTCAGCCCGTCGGGAACGATTTCCCACAACAGGGCGCGTCCCACGGTGGTCGCTTCCAGCCCGATACGGGTGTGCCACTCGCCGTCGTCATCAATATTGACCTGTTCGATACGCACTTTGACGCGCGCCTGCAGATCCACGCAGTTGCCGTAATAAGCCCGCGACACCTCTTTCAGATCGGCAAACACCATGCCCTCGCCCTTGGCGTTTACCCGTTCGCGGGTCATATAGTACAACCCGAGCACTACGTCCTGGGAAGGCACGATAATCGGCTCGCCACTGGCTGGCGATAGAATATTGTTGGTGGACATCATTAACGCACGGGATTCGAGCTGGGCTTCCAGGGTCAACGGCACGTGTACGGCCATCTGGTCGCCGTCAAAATCCGCGTTGAAGGCCGTGCACACGAGCGGATGAAGCTGAATGGCCTTGCCCTCGAT
>JBFJKD010000163.1:0-5347 GCA_041635095.1 Porticoccaceae bacterium | reverse complement strand
GGGTAAAGCCGAGGGCGCCATGGATGCGGGCAATATGTTGAAGCCGGCCCTGGCGCGCGGCGAGTTGCACTGTGTCGGCGCTACGACCCTCGACGAGTATCGCCAGTATATTGAAAAGGACGCCGCACTGGAGCGTCGCTTTCAAAAAGTACTGGTGGACGAGCCGTCCGAAGAGGATACCGTGGCGATCTTGCGCGGGCTGAAGGAGCGCTACGAAATCCACCACCGGGTGGAAATCACTGACGCCGCAATTATCGCCGCCGCCAAGCTGTCCCAGCGCTACATCACCGATCGCCAGTTGCCGGACAAGGCGATTGATCTTATCGACGAAGCGGCCAGCCGTATTCGCATGGAAATTGATTCCAAGCCCGAGGAGATGGATCGCCTGGAGCGACGTCTGATTCAACTTAAGATGGAGAGAGAGGCGGTTAAAAAGGAAGAGGACGAAGCCTCTCGCAAACGTCTGGCCAAACTTGAGCAGGATATCGCGGTGATCGAAAAAGAGTTCGCCGATCTCGATGAAATATGGAAATCCGAGAAGGCGTCCCTGCAGGGCACCGCGCAGTTCAAGAGCGATCTGGAACAGGCACGCCTCGATATGGAGAGCGCGCGGCGCAGTGGAGACCTGGCGAAAATGTCCGAACTGCAATACGGCACCATTCCCCGGCTGGAGAGTCAGCTGGCAGCTGCCAGCGAGGCAGGTGCTCAGGTCAAACAGTTGTTGCGCAATAAAGTCACAGACGAAGAGATCGCCGAAGTGGTGTCCAAGTGGACCGGCATCCCGGTATCTAAAATGCTTGAGGGTGAGCGGGATAAATTATTGCGCATGGAGGACGCGCTGCACCTGCGGGTTAAGGGTCAGGACGAAGCGGTGATCGCCGTGGCCGACGCGGTGCGCCGCTCGCGAGCCGGACTGTCGGATCCGAATCGACCCAACGGTTCGTTCCTGTTTCTCGGTCCCACCGGCGTGGGCAAGACCGAACTATGTAAGGCGTTGGCCGAATTTTTGTTTGATAGCGATGAGGCCATGGTGCGCATCGATATGTCGGAATTTATGGAAAAACATTCCGTGGCACGCCTGATCGGCGCGCCGCCCGGCTACGTGGGCTACGAGGAAGGCGGCTATCTCACCGAGGCAGTGCGCCGCCGCCCGTACTCCGTATTGCTGCTGGACGAGGTGGAAAAAGCACATCCGGACGTATTCAATGTGCTGCTACAGGTGCTCGACGACGGACGTCTCACCGATGGCCAGGGCCGCACCGTGGATTTTCGCAATACCGTGATCGTGATGACCTCCAATCTGGGGTCGGACATTATTCAAAGTCTGGCGGGGGAAGAAAATTACGAGGCCATGAAGTCTGCGGTAATGGACGTGGTGGGTAGCCATTTTCGGCCCGAGTTTATTAACCGGGTTGATGAGGTGGTGGTGTTCCATCCCCTGGTGCGCGGCCAATTGCGCGGTATCGCCGAAATTCAGCTGGACTTGTTGCGTCGGCGTTTGGGGGAGCGGGAACTGGGCCTGACCTTAAGCGACGCGGCCATCGAAAAACTGTGCGATGCGGGTTTTGATCCGGTCTACGGTGCCAGACCCCTGAAACGGGCGATTCAGCAATTACTCGAAAATCCGCTGGCGCAAGCGGTGCTGGCCGGTGATTTCGCCCCAGGGGATACGGTCGTTGTGGCCCTGGAGAATGAGCGTCTGGTATTTACTACTACCCGTGACTAAGCTTACGACGACCCTGCGGGCGCTGATGCTGGCTCGCAAGCCCGGACGATTGGCGCACGACTGGTTAGCGGCTTTAGTGAGAGGAGCGTAGATCAATGGTATTAACCCCTTCAATGATGATTCCTCTGGGTACCCGCGCTGCGGACTTTGCATTACTCGAACCACGCACGGGCAACACGCTATCGCTGGCACAGGTGCGCGGCACGGATGGGACTCTGGTGATGTTTATTTGCAACCATTGTCCGTTCGTCAAGCATCTCGAGGCAGGCCTGCAAAAATTGGGGGAAGATTTTAGCGGCACGGGCATTGGTATCGTCGCCATCAGCAGTAACGACGCGCAAGCCTACCCCGAGGACGGCCCCACCGAGATGGCGCGCAAGGCCTATCCGTTCCCCTATCTGTACGACCCGTCCCAGCAAACGGCCAGGGACTATGGGGCAGTTTGCACGCCGGATTTCTTTGTATTCGACAGGGATTTGGCCTGTGTGTATCGGGGCCAGTTCGACGACGCGAGACCGGGCAATAATAGCGCTGTCACTGGACGGGATATACGCGCTGCGCTGCAGAGTTTATTGGACGGAGTCGCTGTTGGCGGGGAACAAACGCCGAGCGTCGGATGCAATATCAAATGGCGCGGTGCGGCCAATTAATCTAACCCGGCCCTGAGCTGGCAGCGACGATGTTACGGTCGCGGCAGGTCGCGCTCGGTTTAATCGCAAAATGCCGCGATCTGCCGCTCCGAATCGGCGCGCCACTGGGCGTGTTCTTCCTCGGAAATGTAGCGATTTTCACCGGTTTTATTGTCCATCACCATAACCCGTGCGTGCACCTCGAGAGTCTCCATGTTACGTCTGGCAGCCGCGCAATTCTCGGCACGTTTGGCGGCAACCTGGGCGGCCTGTTCCGGCGTTTGTTCGCTTTTGGCTGAAGGGGGCGCGGTGTCGCCCGCAGTGGATTTGGCCTTGTCATCAGCTTTGACGCCTGTGGCAGCGGGGGCGGTTGGAGATTTACTTACCTGAACGGTTTCCGTTGCCTGGTCGGCCGGTTCCTGCAATGTGTAGTGGGTGACGCCGTCGGCATCCACCCACTTGTAATATTTTTCGCCAGCGAAGCAGGTCAGGGTAACGCTGGCGACGAGCAAACAGATGGCCAGTTTTGTGTTCATTGTGCAAAGCTCCCTCATTGTTGATTCACGCGGGCAGTTTTTGACGGCCAGTATACACTTTCGGTAGCAGGCACACTGTGCACCAGGTCGAGTTTCCGTCGCCAGCGTTGCGTCTGCATTGCGCTGCGCCGCACCGGCCGCAGGTGTCAGGGTACAACTGCCAGTGCGAAAACGCTACCGGCTGACAAAAGTCGCTGCGCCTGGCAAGGGTGCTGCGTTGGAACCGTGATTGTTGGTACAAATTGTTGGTACAAGCGGTTGACGAATAACGAGAAAATGGTACAGTAATGCCCCTGCGGGGAAAATTCTCCCCGTGCCGGGTGAGTCCCGGTTGCCAGGTGGGCGTAAACAGCGCTCGCTGGTCATCTAAAGCGCGGGCGTATCAACCAATACCCCGACAGCAGTTTGAACCCGATAACTGCCGTGTTGTCCTTAAACCACTTGTGATGTCACAGCGATCCGATGGCCGCGTCCACAGGGTGCAAGTTTCTGTGGCGACATAATGAGGGTTTGCAAGTGGAATATTTATCCGGTGGCGAAATTGTGGTGCGTGCTCTGCGCGACGCTGGCGTCACATACCTGTGGGGTTATCCCGGTGGTGCGGCGCTGCATATGTACGACGCGCTGTTCCGGCAAGATGACGTTAAACATATTCTAATGCGCCACGAGCAGGCGGCAGTGCACGCTGCCGACGGCTACGCGCGGGCGACCGGTGGCGTAGGCGCGGCACTGGTAACTTCCGGCCCCGGTGCCACCAATGCCATTACCGGTATCGCGACCGCCTATATGGATTCCATACCACTGGTGGTTATATCGGGTCAGGTCCCCCAGGAAAAAATTGGTGAGGACGCTTTTCAGGAGACCGATATGATCGGCATCTCCCGTCCGATCGTGAAGCACAGCTATCTGGTCAAGCGCGCGGAGGATATTGCGGAAACCATTGCCAAGGCATTCTATATCGCGGCCAGCGGGAGACCGGGCCCGGTGGTGGTGGATATACCCAAAGACGTTACGGATCCCAATCACAAGGTGGCGTACGCATTTCCGGAAAAAGTCAAAATTCGCTCCTACCAACCGACGACACGGGGTCATTCCGGGCAAATCAAGCGCGCTGCGCAAATGCTGCTCGAAGCAAAAAGGCCGATTATTTATAGCGGTGGTGGCGTAGTTCTGGGCAATGCTTCGCCGCAGTTAACCGTGCTTGCCAGAGCCCTGAACTATCCGGTAACAAACACGCTGATGGGCTTGGGAGGGTTTCCAGGTAGCGATCGGCAATGCCTCGGTATGCTGGGTATGCACGGCACCGTTGAAGCCAATATGGCGATGCACCATGCGGATGTGATTCTTGCCGTGGGCGCGCGCTTTGACGATCGGGTGACTAACACCCCGAACAAATTCTGTCCGGACGCGAAAATTATTCACATCGACGTGGATCCGACCTCCATCTCGAAAACAGTGCGGGTGGACATTCCCATCGTCGGCCCGTGCGACGTGGTGCTTGAAGACCTGTTGACGCAGCTGGCCGACCAGCTCGAACAGGTGGATCAGGATGAGCTGGCGACATGGTGGGGACAGATTGAGGAGTGGCGCAATCGCCATGGCCTGTACACCGAGGCTCGCCACGAGCCGAGTGGCGGCGACCTGATCAAGCCCCAGGATGCGATCAAGTTGCTCTACAAAGTTACTGAGGGCAACGCGTACGTGACGTCCGATGTGGGACAACACCAGATGTTTGCTGCCCAGTACTATCTGTTTGACAAACCCCGCCAATGGTTTAACTCGGGCGGGCTCGGCACTATGGGTTATGGGTTGCCGGCGGCAATGGGTGTGCAGATGGCGCATCCCGGCGCGGATGTGGCCTGTGTTACTGGCGAGGGCAGTATTCAGATGTGTATTCAGGAGTTGTCTGCCTGCACCCAGCACCAGTTGCCGATCAAGATTATTAACCTTAACAACCAGGCCCTGGGGATGGTGAAGCAGTGGCAGGATATGCAGTACGGGGGGCGTTACTCCCAGATTCTGTATGAAGATTCCCTGCCCGATTTTGTCAAACTCGCCGAAGCCTATGGGCATATTGGATTGCGTGTCGAACGTTACGAGGAGCTCGAGGATAAACTGCGGGAGTGCTTCAGTTACAAAGATCGGCTGGTATTTCTCGATATTTGTGTCGATCCCGAGGAGCATGTATATCCAATGCACGTGGCACCTGGATCGATGCGGGATATGTGGCTGAGCAAGGCGGAGCGAACCTGATGAGACACATTATTTCAGTACTGATGGAGAACGAGCCGGGCGCATTGTCCCGGGTGGTTGGGTTATTTTCCCAGCGTGGTTACAACATCGACACGCTGACCGTCGCGCCGACGGATGATAAAACATTGTCGCGCCTGACGTTGACCACCCATGGCAACGACCTGACCATTGAACAGATCACCAAGCAGCTCATCAAACTGGTG
>JBFJKD010000162.1:0-5368 GCA_041635095.1 Porticoccaceae bacterium | reverse complement strand
GATCATCGGATAAAAAATCCGATCGCTGATTTCTTCCGCTATGCCCGGTCCGTTGTCAATAATATCGAGTCGGCACACCACACGATGGCGTGCCTTGCCGATGGTAAAGTGGTTGAGCACGCGAGTTCGTAATGTGATCGAGCCGCCGTTGCCCAACTGTCCAGCGCCCTCCAGAGCTTGCATGGCGTTACGCACCACATTGAGTACGGCCTGAATCAACTGTTCCTGGTCACCCCGAATTTCCGGAATGCTGGGGTCGTAGTCGCGAACAATAATTACCGCACCCTGAGTTTCTGCCTCCACCAGGGTGGCTACCCGTTCGGTTACTTCGTGAATGTTGGTCGCCGAGAATTTGGGGGGGCGCGAGGGGCCGAGCAGGCGATCGACCAGATTGCTCAGTCGTTCCACCTCGGTGATGATGATGTCGGTATACTCTTTAAGCTCGCTGCGCTCCAGTTCGCGGGCCAGCAGTTGTGAGGCGCCGCGTATACCTCCGAGTGGATTTTTGATCTCGTGGGCAAGGCCGCGGGTCAAATTGCGCGACGTATTACTGGCGGAAATCAGCGCCTCCTCCCGGTCGATCCTCAGAATGCGGTCCATCGGTTGTATTTCGAGCAACAACATGTCTATGCCCTCATAGACTAAGGGTGTCACCGCATAGTCGACGGTTATCTCCCGTAACTCGGGAAGCACCAGCGTGGCTTTGCGCTCGGTGTAGGGGTTCTGGCTGACCAGCGCTTCGCGCAACGCGTTGACACGGGCTTGTGAGTCTCCGAACAGGTGGCTGGCGGACGTGCCGTAGATGCGCTGGGCGCTGACGGCCAGCAAGTTTTCCGCCGCAGGGTTTAAATAAGCAACGGCCAACGTATCGGTGAGTAACAATACCGCGGTACTGAGGTTGTCGAGTAACGATTGCCTGGGATCTTTGGGGTTCATGATGGTTCTGTCGGCTGCCGGTGGGCAGCGCTCCTTCTTACATCAGGAGGTCAAGCAATTAGTGGGCCAACGGGTTTTGGGTGGGGAGGCGCCCGGAACTGCGTGGAAAGGGGGAGAGTATAGCGAAGTCAGAGCTAAATTGCACCGTTGTGGTGCACTGCTTTGTCAGTTGCTACCTGATGACGCGCCCTGGGTGGTGCCGACCGAGGCTCTGTGAACGAAAATAACAATGGGGTCTATCGTTGCGAGAACGTCGCCGCTGGCGTTAAGTACTTTTGCATGGATGCTATGGGAGCCTCTGGTCAATTCGCCAATTGAAAATGCGGTACCCGCCACGGGTTCGCCATAGGGCTGACCATCAAAATACAACTGCAACAGGTGCCCGGTTTGCAGCGTCGGTTCCAGCGCTATCTGTACCACAATATCCAGCTGCCCCGGCGGGACGGTGGAATTGTTTTCGGGTTGCAGAATGTAGGCTGTGGTGTAGCTTTGGTCGGGCTCGGTTGCTGTCTGTGGCGATTTCTGTGGTACGGGGAGTCCTGGCTGGGTATTCAGCGGGGGCAGCTCAACACTCTGGGCTTGGGAACCCTCTGCCGGCGAATCCGTGTAGGTCACTTCACCCTGGTCATCTTCGACTCTGTACACCTGTGTCAGCGCCGTGTTGGGTAGCGCGAGTACCGCGAGGGCAAATAATACGAAAACTGTTCTAAAGGGCGTCATGTGGAAGTCCTCTTTGAGGTTGGTCGGGTTGCGCAACTCTACTCGACACTCGGCTCGACGGCATTGGCACCGTGCTCCTCGCAACACAGGGTAGCGCGACTTGGACCAAAGAAAAAGCCCGCCATTCCAAGAATGACGGGCTTTTTTTACGCAGATGCATCAATTAGACGCTGTAATACATCTCAAACTCCACCGGGTGGGTGGTCATGGCGAGTCGCTCGATATCGGCTTTTTTGAGCGCAATATAGGAGTCGATCATGTCGTCGTTCATCACACCACCCGCTTTCAGGTAGTCGCGATCTTCGTCCAGCGCCGTGAGCGCCATCTCCAGCGAAGAGCAAACCGTGGGTATACCTGCGGCTTCTTCCGGTTCCAGATCGTAGAGATCCTTATCGGCGGCATCGCCGGGATGGATTTTGTTTTGAATACCATCGAGGCCCGCCATCAACATTGCGGTAAAGGCCAGATATGGGTTGGCGGACGGGTCGGGGAAGCGCACTTCAATGCGTCGCGCTTTGGGGTTGGCCACGTAGGGAATACGGATCGACGCGGACCGGTTGCGAGCAGAATAGGCCAGCATCACCGGTGCTTCAAAACCGGGTACCAGACGTTTGTACGAGTTGGTGGAGGCGTTGGTGAAAGCATTAATCGAGCGCGCGTGCTTGATAATGCCGCCGATGTAATGCAGTGCTGTTTCGGACATGCCGGCATAGACATCGCCGGTGAAAATATTCTTTCCGCCTTTGGACAGCGACTGGTGAACATGCATGCCGGAGCCGTTGTCACCGACCAGGGGCTTGGGCATAAATGTGGCGGTTTTGCCGTAGGCGTGTGCGACATTGTGTACGCAGTACTTGAGAATCTGAACTTCGTCCGCTTTCTTGGTCAGGGTGTTGGCTCCGACGCCGATTTCGCACTGCCCTGCGGTTCCCACTTCGTGGTGATGGACTTCAATGTCCAGCCCCATCTGTTCCATGGCCGCGCACATCGCGGCCCGTAAGTCGTGCAGGGAATCCACGGGCGGCACGGGGAAATAGCCACCTTTAACGATCGGGCGGTGACCCATATTGCCATCTTCAAAATGATGTTCCGACGACCAGGCGGCCTCTTCCGAGCTGATTTTGTAAAACGCACCGCTGATGTTGGCACCCCATTTGACGTCGTCGAATACGAAGAATTCCGGTTCGGGACCAAACAGCGCCGAATCGGCGATACCCGTGGATACCATGTAATCCTGCGCTCTCTGCCCAATTGAGCGCGGGTCGCGGGAGTAGCCCAGCATGGTGGTGGGTTCGACGATGTTACAGCGCAGGATTACCGTGGGTTCGTCGGTGAACGGATCGAGAACAGAGGTGGAATCGTCCGGCATCAATACCATGTCGGAGTCATTGATCCCTTTCCAGCCGGCAATGGACGAGCCATCAAACATTTTACCGACTTCAAAAAAGTCTTCCGCATAAACCTCCTTGCTCGGAATGGAGACGTGCTGCTCTTTACCTTTCGTGTCTGTGAAGCGCAGGTCGACCCAGCGGGCTTCGTTTTCTTTTATAAGGTTTAAGGTTTGTTCGGACATTATTTCCTCCAACTTGTAACGTTCTAGTGTGTCTGGATAGGTCGTTCGCTGCCATCGAAATATCAGTTTGCGCGAGGTAAGCGGGGTAAATAATAGCAAGACCTGTGCCATCTGGCATATTCAGATAAGGTTGCCGCCCCATGTGTATCTTCCTGCCTCCACCCGGCACTGCTGCGCCCCAAAAGAAAGCAAAAATTCATTTTAATGCTCTATATTGGTGCGTTATGCGGTGGGTGAGAAATCGACCGGTTATTGTGCCTTATTTTTTTTGCCAAGGGGAGATGAAGTTTATGCTTTCCCGCTCGGAGGTATTCGGGCTGCGTATAATGAGCGCCCGCAACGCACTTTAACGGCACTGGCACAGTATGCACTTTATTATCAAATTGTTCCCCGAGATCATTATCAAGAGCCCACCAGTGCGGCGACGATTTATCAAGCAGTTACAGCGCAATCTGCGACGCTTAACTGAGCGCCTGGGCTACCGGGTAGATCTGGAGCGAGACTGGGAAAAGATACAGCTGGTAGCTGAGGGTGAAGACCCGGCGCGCGAAACTGAAATCGCGGAACTACTTGCGCGCACGCCGGGGGTGGGTAGTTTTGCCCGTGGCAGCAGCTATCCGCTCGGGGATTTTGCCGATATCGCGGAAAAAACCGGTGCGATCTACGGACCGCTGCTGAGCAACAAAACATTTTGTGTGCGGGCGAAACGCACAGGTAAGCACGGTTTCTCCTCCATGGATATCGAAAGGTCCGTGGGCGCACATTTGTTGCAACAAAGCGCCGCAGCGGGGGTTGATCTGACCCGACCGGACATTACCGTGCGCCTGGATATCCGCGACGATCGCCTGTTCGTGGTGGAGCAGGAATATCCCGGGCTTGGGGGGTATCCACTGGGTACACAGGATCCGGTTTTGTCGCTTGTCTCGGGGGGCTTCGATTCCTCCGTGGCCAGTTTTCTGACCATGAAGCGCGGCCTGATTACACATTTCTGTTTCTTTAACCTCGGAGGTCGGGCCCACGAGGTGGGAGTTAAAGAAGTGGCCCATTATTTGTGGAACCGCTACGGGGCGTCCCACCCGGTTAAATTTGTCACAGTACCCTTCGAGGCAGTGGTCGCGCAAATTCTCACACAGGTACAGAATTCGCAAATGGGGGTGATTCTCAAGCGCATGATGCTGCGCGCCGCCAGTCGCATCGCCGCGCAGTTACAAGTTGAAGCGTTGGTCACGGGCGAAAGCATCGGTCAGGTCTCGAGTCAGACTTTGCCCAATCTGGCGATCATCGATTCCGTGTGTGACCGGCTGACGCTGCGCCCCCTGATCGCCATGGACAAAAATGACATTATCAATATCGCCCGCCATATCGGCACGGAAGTCTTCGCCGCCAACATGCCCGAATATTGCGGTGTCATTTCGGTAAAACCAACAACCCGTGCGCATCCCCATGTGATCGCCCGCGAAGAGGCGCGTTTTGATTTCAGTATTCTGGAGGGCGCCATTGCTGCGGCCAACATACAGAGTATCGGCAGGGTGCTTGAAGATATGCCGCAGTTGCATCTCATAGAAGTCTTTACGGCGCCGCAACCGAATACGGTGATCGTCGATATTCGCCATCCCGATGAAACTGCGCAACGACGCCTGGACGCTGGCGGTGTGAAGGTGGAGGAAATCCCGTTCTTTTTACTGCAAAAGCGCGCCGCCGAATTTGACAAAAACCAGCGCTACCTGCTGTATTGCCAGCAGGGTGTGATGAGTCATTTACATGCCGAACTGATGCTTGAGTCCGGGTTTACACGCGTCGGTGTATATCGACCGTGATTGTCGCGTGATTGTCGAATGGGCAGGCAGTGACCGGGCAGTACTATTTATAACTTAACATACAAAAAGGATTAACATGCTGATAAACTTGCACGCGAGTACTTTTTTTTGTCAGGCGTGGCTATGGCCACGTATGAGCAGCTCCAAACATTGTCAGGCGTAGCTATGGCCCCGTATGAGCAGCTCCAAATATAATCTTTCGCCTGCGTACGATAAGGAAATTTTCGCTCACACAATTCATCGGCTGCGCTACGGTATGTTGCTGTCCGGGGCAGCCGCTGTGGTTATCGCCGTGGCGTTCTGGGGCGTGGTGGCGCCCTGG
>JBFJKD010000161.1:0-5371 GCA_041635095.1 Porticoccaceae bacterium | reverse complement strand
GTGCAATAATTGATGGGCTGACTGTTCGGCCCGTACGCGAATATTTTCCATCATACTGTTCATGGCGTTTCCCAGGCGACTAATCTCGTCGTTACCATGCACAATTACGGGTGCCGTATAGTCGCCCGCAGTGATCCTGGCCACCGCTAAATCAACCGCACGCAATGATGTGGTAATGGATCGTGCTATATAGAAGCAGCCAAAAATTGTCAGCACGAGTCCAATTACAGCCAGCACCACCATGAATGAAAAAAGCGGTTGATAGATGGCCAACGCCCTGCTCAGGGAGAAATAGGTTGCTCCGACAACCGCCCGACCGTTAGCTAGTTCGTAGAACTTTTGCACCTCACCAACCATCTTCCCACCCAAACCGTGGGGTCTGGATACAGCAGTATCCGCGTGTGTATCGTTACCCCAGATTTTTAGCAAATCAAGAAATTGCGTGGAGTCGGATTGATCCACCGTAGCCGCAGAAATTAACCACGAACCATCTGCAGCGCCTGCCGCCAGCACAATTTCTACCGGCAGCTGGGTTTGATCACGGATAGACCGCAAATCATCGCCGGCTACTGCGCGACCAATGCCAACCCAAATCAAGACACCTTGTAATTCCAACGGGAGAAAAACCATTTGCACCAACTGACCTCGATCTATAACAAAGCCACCTGCCGTCCCACGCTCCTTATTATTTTTCAATAAAAACAACAGATCGAATATATATTGTGGCTCCATTACTGTTTGGCTTACACCATTTCTTCCGCCTTCACTGCTCTCATAAATAATTTTTTGCCGTTCTGAAACAACCACTACCCGATCGCTAGCCGCAATAGACTGACTGGAAAAAATATATTGATCCAGAGTTTCCTTGCGATTAGCCAGCAACGCACGCCTGAAGTCGACCTCGCTGATCAGCGCGAAGGCTTTATCAATCAGATCGCTCTCCTGATTCTTTACCCAATATTTTATATTTCTTTTTGATTCAACTAACAATTCTTCGCTGTGCGTTTTAAAATAATTTCTGGTCGCAGTGTATACCGCCACGAAGGTCAACGCTTGAATGCTCAAAAATAGTGCGATAAAAAACAGTTCGAGCTTAACCTGAAAACTCAAGGAACGAATCCTTGCGACCAATTCTCCAGGTAATTTATACACGTCTAGCAATTTACCATCCCCCAAACCGATTAAATCGCAAATCAGCTCTCACTGACTGGTGACAAAAAGCGCTTAAACTGCTCCAATCGATTTGTGGCGCATAATTTCGCCGTGTAGTTAACACCGATTGCGTCCCTGCTCGTTGGTCAAGCATCGTTACCCTAAGTCATTTTTTGTTACGAATAGCGCATATTGGCACACTCACCACGCACAACCAACAAGCGTGGATTACTAAAACCTCCAATTGACCGGATTTTTTCCATGTGCAATCAGGTAGTCATTCGCACTGGAGAATGGCTTGCTGCCAAAAAAGCCACGGTAGGCGGCAAGTGGCGAGGGGTGCGCTGCCTTTAATACCAAATGCCGCGCCGGATCAATAACGCCGCCTTTGCGCTGCGCATAACTACCCCACAATATAAAGACCAGGTTGTCGCGCTGTTCGTTGAGCACGCGGATGGCACAATCGGTAAACTCTTCCCAGCCGCGATTTTGGTGAGATCCCGCCCTGGACCGCTCTACGGTTAACGTAGCATTCAATAGCAAGACTCCCTGTTCGGCCCAGCGGGTTAGACACCCGTGCTGGGGAGCGTTGACGCCCAGATCGTCCTGTAGCTCTTTATAAATATTCTGTAACGACGGCGGTAACGCAACACCCTGCGGCACGGAAAAACACAGGCCATGCGCCTGTCCCGGGCCGTGATAAGGGTCTTGCCCAATTATGACGATTTTTACCGCCTCAAACGGCGTTGTATCAAAGGCGGCAAACCAGCGCGAAGAGTCCGGATAAATTACTTTTTTTTGTACTTTCTCTGCGGCTAAAAAAGCACGCAACCTTACCATATAAGGTTTTTCAAATTCCTCGCCAAGCACGTTCAGCCAGGACGGATGTAATTTTATTGGATGTTTACTAACCACGATAAGTTACACTGCCAGGTGACCGTTAATTTAAATTATGGTTTCAACTCGCATGTGCGGGAATAGCAGTACGTCGCGAATTGACGGCGAATCGGTTAGCAGCATCACCAGGCGATCGATACCAATACCTTCGCCGGCCGTGGGCGGCATGCCGTATTCCAGTGCGCGAATATAATCGGCATCAAAATGCATGGCCTCGCCGTCGCCGGCATCTTTCTCCTGCACTTGTGCCATAAAACGCTCGGCCTGATCTTCCGCATCATTCAGCTCAGAAAACCCATTGGCTATTTCCCGTCCACCCACAAAAAACTCAAAGCGATCGGTCACGAAAGGGTTGCTGTCATTACGGCGCGCTAAGGGTGACACCTCCGTAGGATATTCCGTAATAAAGGTGGGTTTATCCAGTCGGCTCTCAACGGTTTTTTCAAAAATCTCAATTTGCACCTTACCCAAACCCCAGGAATCTTTCAGGGGAATATCGAGATTTTTAGCAACAACCCGCGCACTGTCCGGATTATTAATATCCTCCGCCAATAATTGCGGATTAAATATCAAAATTGAATCAAAGACCGTCATGCATTCAAAAGGCTGAGAAAAATCGTAATCCGCGCCCTGGTAATGCACCATAGGCGTTCCCAGCACCGCCTCACACAGCTTACGCAGCATATCTTCGGTTAAGTCCATTAAGTCGCGGTAATCCGCATAGGCCTGATAAAATTCCAGCATGGTGAATTCGGGATTGTGGCGCGGCGACAAGCCTTCGTTGCGAAAACTGCGATTGATTTCAAACACCCGCTCAAAACCGCCTACCACAAGTCGTTTCAGGTACAGCTCTGGCGCGACCCGCAGATACATCTGTTGATCCAGGCTGTGATGATGAGTTACAAATGGCCGTGCGGTTGCGCCACCAGGAATAACCTGCATCATTGGCGTTTCCACTTCCATAAAATCGTGCTGCACCAGAAAGTGGCGAATAAAGTCGATAATTTTAGAACGTTGTTGAAAAACTTTGCGGGAATTTTCGTTGACGATTAAATCCACGTAACGCTGCCGATAGCGGGTTTCCTGGTCGGCGAGACCATGATATTTTTCCGGTAAAGAGCGCAGAGATTTGGTCAACAATTCGTATTGTTCAAGATTGACGTAAAGATCACCTTTACCCGATTTGTGCAGCACACCCTCCACACCCACCAGATCGCCCACGTCCCACTGCCCCCAGGTGTCCTTGATAATCTGTTGCGTCTGTTTGTCCGCGTATAGTTGCACGCGCCCCGACACGTCCTGAAGCACCATAAACGGCCCGCGCCGGGCCATAATACGACCGGCGACACTGACCTGATGGTTGAGGGTTTCCAGTTCCTCTTTGGTTTTTTCCCCATAGCTTGCCTGCAAACCGGAGGCAAAATCGGAGCGGCGAAACTGGTTGGGAAAAGGGTTGCCCTGTGCTCTGATCGCCGCCAGTTTACTGCGACGCTCGGCCATCAACTGGTTTTCATCGTGCGGCTTTTGATCCTGATTACTCATTGTCGCTTATCCAATATCTCATTTTTTCAAAGGTGAATTTTATACGCGACAGTAGTGCGGCCGCAGTCTACAGACCAGCTTTAAGGCTGGCTTCGATAAAGGGATCGAGCTTACCATCCAGCACCGCCTGGGTGTTGCGGGTCTCCACCCCGGTGCGCAAATCCTTGATACGCGCATCGTCGAGCACGTAGGAGCGTATCTGGCTGCCCCAACCAATGTCAGACTTACTGTCTTCCACCGCCTGTTGAGACTGACTACGCTTAAGCATCTCCATTTCGTACAGCTTAGCGCGCAGCATTTTCCAGCAGTTATCCCGGTTCTGGTGCTGGGAGCGTTGATTCTGACACTGCACCACAATCCCGGTTTTTAAATGGGTTAAACGCACGGCCGAATCGGTTTTGTTGACATGCTGACCGCCGGCCCCACTGGCCCTATACGTATCTTCTCGCACATCGGCTTTGCTGACCTCTATATCGATATCATCGTCCACTTCCGGCGACACGAACACCGCCGCAAAGGAAGTATGGCGACGATTCCCGGAATCAAACGGGGATTTGCGCACCAGGCGATGTACACCCGTCTCCGTGCGCAACCAGCCGAACGCGTACTCACCCTGAAAGTGCACCGTAGCGCTTTTTATCCCCGCTACCTCGCCAGGAGATACTTCCACCAGATCGGTGGTAAACCCGCTTTCATCACCCCAGCGCAAATACATGCGCAGCAGCATTTCCGCCCAATCCTGGGCTTCGGTGCCGCCCGAGCCTGCCTGGACGTCCAGATACGCATTGTTGGGGTCCATCTCCCCGGAAAACATGCGACGAAATTCCAGCTGTTCCAGGCGCTCAGTCAATGCAGCAATGTCATTTTCCAAATCCACAAGGGCATCCGCGTCCTGATCCTCGGCAATCATACCCAGCAATTCGCGCGCATCCGTCACGCCCGTATCGAGGGTTTCCAGGGTAACGACGACGGTTTCAAGAGCTGAACGCTCGCGTCCCAGCTGTTGCGCGCGTTCGGGATTTTCCCATACATCGGGTACTGCGAGTTCGAGCTCTACTTCGCTGAGTCGTTCTTTTTTGAGATCGTAGTCAAAGATACCCCCTGAGCACGTCGCTACGTGCCTGCAGATCGTCGAGCGTATTTTTGATCGGATTAATTTCCAGCATGCGCAGTACAGTACAGGTAGGAGTAAGCGGCGAATTCTAGCCCATTCCTGTTACCCAGGCCATGCACATCAACTATAAATCGACAGGGCCCGGCCAACTATACGACTACGGGCACCTTGTTGCGCGGCCTGCAACACGCAAGCTGCCCGCCCAGCAACGCACCGCAGGAAGCCAGGGCCCATTATGGCGATGGCGGAACCAGATGAGTGGCGGAATTCGGCACAGAACCCAGGTCGATGCTGCCAAGGTCGTCGGCCGGGGGCCGGGCACCGGTAACGCCCAGTATCTCAATATCCAGTCCTAACGTCTGAAACCCACCGCCAAAATATTGGTTGCCAACACCTGTTCGCGCCGCAAATGACCCCGCTACGTCGACTGTTGCTACCGGCATGGCCAAATAATACCTCGCCCCCCATTCCGGAACCGCCGCCAGCACATGAATTTCGTCATCAGTGATGGAAATATTTGATCGGTTGTCCTTATTGTTTCTCCCGTTTAGCCGCCTCCCGCAGACGTAACTCGCGGCGCTGGATTTTTCCGGTGGTGGTCATCGGCAGGCTGGTCACAAACTCAAACTCCCGGGGATACTCGTGCTTGGCCAGTCGCTCCCGGAC
>JBFJKD010000160.1:0-5392 GCA_041635095.1 Porticoccaceae bacterium | reverse complement strand
GTGGTGCGCAAATTGAAGTGGGTTATCAGCACTCGGTGACAACCAGCTATGTTCGTGAGCAGTTGCGCGCAGCGGGGTTTGACAACCCGGTGGTCGTACATTTTGGCGCGGACACGGACATACTGGTGCGTTTACAGGCGCCGCCACAGGAAGCAGCACAAGAGACGGGCACCGAGTCGGGACCGACGGGTCAACTCGAAAAGCAAAACCTCGGTGAACAAATTGCCGACGTACTGCGGCGTTCCGGGGATGAGGTGGAACTGCGCCGGGTCGAGTTTGTCGGTCCACAGATTGGCGCTGAATTGCGGGACGACGGCGGGCTTGGCATGTTGCTCGCGCTGTTTGCAGTGATGTTGTACGTGGCCATACGCTTTCAGTACAAGTTCGCTATTGGCGCGGTAGTGGCACTGTTTCACGATGTCATTATTACCATGGGCGTATTCTCGTATTTCAGACTTGAATTTGATCTCACGGTGTTGGCCGCGGTGCTGGCGGTTATCGGTTATTCCATTAACGACACTATCGTGGTGTTTGATCGGATTCGAGAAAATTTTCGTTTGCTGCGCAAGGCCGGCCCACAGGCAGTATTTGACGAGTCCATTACTCAAACACTGGAGCGTACGTTAATTACCGGCGTTACCACGCTGATTGTGTTGACTGCCTTGTTTCTAATCGGCGGTGAATTGATTCACAATTTTTCCCTCGCGTTGATTGTGGGTGTTGTAGTCGGTACGTATTCCTCGATCTATATCGCATCCAGTATTGTCCTTAGTACCGGCATTACCCGCGAACATCTGGTGCCGGTTGAGAAAGAAGGTGTTGAGTTTGACGGTCTACCCTGAGGGCGCCCCCTGAGTACGGCGACACCGTTAGTTAGGAATTCTCCCCTGGGCATCCTGCTGGTGTGGCCAACGCGCCATGCAATAAACACCGGCTTACCAGATACGTACCCGCTGTTCCTCGGGTAAATACAAACCGTCTCCCGGTTTGACGTCGAATGCCTGATAAAAGCTGTCGATATTCGGCACCACACCGTTGACGCGAAATTCTGGTGGGGAGTGCGGGTCGGTTTTTATCAGTTGCTCCGTCAGCTCATCCCGACGTTTCACCCGCCACGCCTGGGCCCAACCTAGAAACACCCGCTGTTCGCCTGTGAACCCGTCAATGGTGGGCGCCGGTTTGCCCTGCAAGGCGAGCATATAAGCTTTGTGGGCAATACTCAGCCCGCCCAGGTCGCCAATATTTTCTCCCAGGGTGAGCTCGCCATTGAGGGTTAACCCGGGCAGGGGTTCGTACGCTGCAAACTGCGATACCAGATGACGGGTTTTTTGTTCGAATTGTTTTCGGTCTGCGTCGCTCCACCAGTTCACCAAGTTGCCATCGCCGTCGGACTTGCTGCCCTGATCGTCAAAGCCGTGTCCTATTTCATGGCCAATGACGGCGCCAATGGCGCCGTAATTCACCGCGTCATCGGCATGCAGGTCAAAAAACGGCGGTTGTAAAATAGCTGCCGGAAACACAATTTCGTTAAGTCCGGGATTGTAATAGGCGTTAACCTGCTGGGGCGGCATGTACCATTCCCCGCGATCCACTGGCTTGCCGAGTTTATTCAGGTCGTAGTTGTGACTGAAAATTCGCGCGCGGCGGATATTGCCGACCAGATCGTCCGATGAAAAGTGTAAATCGCCATAATCTTTCCAGCGATCGGGGTAGCCTATTTTGGGCGTAAACCGCGCGAGTTTTTCCAGCGCTGCGCGTTTCGTTGGTGGGCTCATCCAGTCGAGTTCGTCAATGGATTGGCGATAGGCGGTGACCAGATTGTCCACCAGTTCCAGCATTCTGGTTTTTGCCTGTGGCGGAAAATGACGCGCTACATACAGTTGCCCCAGTAGTTCCCCGGCCGTGCTGTTGATCGCGTTAATCGCGCGCTTCCAGCGTGGTTCCTGTTGCGGTTGTCCACTGAGGGTGCGATTGTAAAAATCGAAATGGGCGTCTGCGTAGGCCCTGGATAGAAATGGTGCGAAGCTGGTTAACGTTTTTACGCGCAGATAGTCTTTCCAGGTTTGCACATCTACTGTGGTAAATAATTCGTTGAGGGCGGCGATGTACGAGGGTTGACGCACGATCACGTTGCGTTGCTGGCCAGTGTCCGCATTGAGGCCAAGACCGTGTAAAAAGTCCGGAAAATTGTACTGATCGAGCATCACCGCTAATTGCTCGGTACTGAATTTATTGTAGGTTTTATCGCGGTCGCGATTGGCGACTTTGCTCCAGTGGTGCGTGGCGAGTTGCGTTTCCAGTGCAATAACTCCCGTTGCCGCCGCGGCGGGATCGGGGTGTGCGGACAACCTGAGCAGCAGGGTTAGAAAGGCGGTATATTTTTCGCGAATTTCCACGCCGCGTTGCGAGTTGTCGAAATAATAATCCCGATCCGGCAGCCCGAGGCCGGACTGGGTGAAATACACAATATACTGAAGAGAATTCTTGGCGTCCTGATCGATCCAGAACTGCACTGGCGAATCGATGCCGATGGCGTTGCCAACGCCAAAATATCTCGCTACATCAGCGTGGCTGTCGAGTGCTGCAATCGTTTCGAGCTCCTCGGCCAGGGGTGTCGCGCCGAGGGACTCAATATTCGGCGCGTCGACAAACGCCTTGTAAAAATTGCCAATTTTAAGTTTTGCCGTATCGCCGTCGGGATGCGTCGCTGCGTCGTCGACAATAATTCGTAGTTGTTCGAGACTTTTGTCCTGCAGAATATTAAAGGAACCCCACGAGGATTTATCCGCCGGAATTTCGGTATTGCTCAGCCAGGTACCGTTGGCAAACCGAAACAGGTCATCCTGCGGGCGAATGCTGTTATCGAGACCAGCAAGGTCGAGACCGGATGCCAGGCCAGAGGGTACAGGTGGTGTGGCGGGCAGATGCGTAGCAGGGGTCTTGTCGCACCCGGTAAGCGCCAGCAGGCAGGCAAAAATAACGGCAGGTATTCTCATCAATTTTCCGACATCAATCAGGGGCAAAAGGAAGTAATTATTGGCATGGCGGTGTCAAGGACATCAGATATAAAAATTCTACCCGGCCGGGTTGCGGCCGGGTAGTAGCGCTTGCATCAGGACTGTGTGTTGGGCGTTTTGCAGGTGCCTTTTCCGCACAGACTGCAAGAGCCTGCGCCGAGGCCAGCGATCATTAGCAATCCGCCCATGATGGCCAGGTTTTTCATAAACGTAATCTGTTCTTTGGCCTGCGCCGCCGCGTCCTCAACACTCCAGAAGCCGTGAAATACGACGGTCACGGGAATCAAAAACAGGACAATGACCAGTGCGGCTTCACGGGCGCGCCAGCCGAACAGGATCATCAGGCCGCCGCCCAGTTCGATAATAATGGTTAAAACCAGCAGCAAGTCTGGCAGTGGCAGACCTTTACTGGCCATGTAGGCGGACGTTCCCGCAAAACCGGTAATTTTGTTGATGCCAGCGGGTACAAACAGTGCGGCAATCAAAATCCGCCCCAGTAGTGGTGCGTAACGCTCAGTGACGGAACAGGCAGTGCTAACGGGATTGCTCATGGCAGTGGCTCCTCGGTTGCTATTATGGTTTTGTACGCGCACAGTTTACCCCTGAATGTTTGCGAAAAGCGAGGGCGTCAGGTGTGGCCCTGGCTGCTATTGCAGAACAGGGGAGGAACTACACTATGGCTGTGCTGTACGATAAAGATGAGTGTCCGTTTTGCTGGAAGATACGCTTGGCGCTGGTGGAAAAAGGCGTTGCCTTTGCACAGCATCGGGTCGATACCGCAAACAAACCCCCTGAATTACTGGCGCTTAACCCACTGGGCAAGGTTCCGGTGTTGGCGATCGACAATCTGGTGCTCACCGAGTCCACGCTGGTTCTGCACTATCTCGAAGATCGCTATCCGGAACCAGCCCTGCTGCCAACGGCCCCGGCGCAACGGCACCAGGCGCGCTGGCTTAATCATTACGCGGACACGGTCATCGGGCCGCGCATTCGCGAAGGCATATTCGAACAGCGCAGTAAACCGCAAGCGCAGTGGGATCGGGAACGTATCGGCAAGGCGCAGGAGGGCTGGCAACAGTGTTTGCAGGAACTGTCCGCACAGTGCAACGGTGACGAATTTTTTGTCGGGGAATTCAGCATCGCGGAATGTGCGCTGGTACCAAGGTTTGGGCTGGCGCTGGCCTACCAGTTAGGAGGGCTTGACGATTATCCGCGTCTGTCCAGCTGGTTCGAGCGCTGCCGCCAACGATCGAGTTACGCCCGCACCGCGGCGCAGGTCTGTTTGGCGTAAACGGATTAGCGCTGCCTGTCAGTACAAACAATTTTTACGGTACCTGGCGCGGACCTTTTTTGTGGGCTGGGGGCTTGCTCGCTGCGGACTTGCCAGCGCCCGGTTTTCTGTTCGTGGGTTTGTGTGCTGACGACTTTCCCGGCGAAAATTTCCCTAGCGTCAAGGTTCCGGGTTTGGTCTTACTCGAGACGCTTTTCCCTGCTCCAGCTTTGCTGGATAGGGTTTTGCCCGGCGGGGATTTTCGGCGCGCAGGTTTTCCAGGGCTCGGTTTGGGCTTCATGGCAATCTTGGGGCTTGTTCTGATACTGCTTTCTGCGGTGGAACCCTGCACGGGTGATGGAGTGCCGGGTTGCAGGCCAAATACTTCAGAAATCGCCATCGGAGTCTGGCGCACGCGCACATTTTTAAGCCGCTTGAATATTTCCCGGGGCATACCTTCAGGCAGTTCGACCGTGCTGTAATTTTCGTGAATGGCGATGCGGCCGATATACCGACTTTCGATCCCGGCTTCGTTGGCAATGGCCCCGACGATGTCGCCCGGTGTGGCACCCTGTTCTTTGCCCACTTCGATGCGGTAGCAAACGGTGGATGCATCTTTCGCGTCTCTCCCGGTCACGTCTTTCCCGGTTTTGTGCGGTCGATCTGGCTGACCCTTGCGGTCCGCGCCAGTGCTGCTTGTCGGACGTTCCTTGTGGTTTGCGCCAGCGCTTCTTGCGGGACGATCCCTGCTATCGGTACGCTCCTTGCGCTCCGCGCTGGTGGCACTTGCCAACGGCTCAAGTTTGGGAAAAAGGGGACGATCTTGCTGAATTTCCCAGGCCAGCGCGGCGGCAATCTGCCCGATGTCCAGCTCTTGATCGTGGGAAATTTTTTCCAGTAACGCGCGTATTTTCCCGAGATCCTGTTCCTGCAGGGTTTTCTGTAACGCCAGTTGAAAGCGTTGCACCCGCTGCCCGCTAACCTGTTCGCCACTGGGAACGGTCATGGCGGTCAGCGGTTGGCGCGTGGCCTTTTCGATAGCGTACAGTAGACGCCGCTCTTTGGGGGTTGCGAACAGAATGGCCTTGCCGCTGCGCCCGGCGCG
>JBFJKD010000159.1:0-5413 GCA_041635095.1 Porticoccaceae bacterium | reverse complement strand
GTTTGGCGTATTGTAGAAACTTGGTATTCCAGGCGTTGGATGCATGCCCCGTGTCGCGCCAGTACAGAATAAATTCCGGTACGATTTTTTCCGCGAACGGCCGTTCGATGTTGGCCAGTGCCAATACCTCGTAGACGGTGTGCGCGGGTTGCCAGTCGGGATCAATCGGGCGCGGTTCGCTGTCGTGCTCAATCGTCGTGGAATAACGCGCCCACTGCCGTTTTACGTGCTGAATAAACTGCGTGTTCCAGGTGCTGGATGCGGTGCCCCGCTCCCGCCAGTAGAGAATAAATTCCGGAATGGCGTCTTCGACAAAGTTGCTGTTGATGTCAGCCTGGCGGGTCAGGATGTGCATGGCATCGGCGGATGGACGCCAATCCTGTGGGATGCCTGTCTCCTGCTCCTTGCGGGCCATCTGGGTTTCCTGCTCGCGCCACAGGCGCAGCACGTGCTTGATAAATCGCGATCCCCAGCTATAGCGTGGTTCCTGGCGCTCGTTCCAGTAGGTCACAAATTCAGGAACCTGCTGCAGGGCAAACTCCCGTGGAATGTTGTACAGGGCAAGTTGACTGAGTACGTCTTTTTCCGGTTGCCAGCTGGTGGCAATGGTGTTGGCGCTGCGCGGCCGTGGCGCGGGTGTTGCGGCGACCGGCGTGGCTACGGGCAGTGTCGTGTCATTAAACGCAAAGCGCAGACTGTCTCCGATATTGAGTGGCGGCGAGCCTATCAGCAGTACACCCTGGTCCCGCAGGTCGCTGGTAATACGTTGAATATCCGCGACGCGCCAGAATGGCAGCAGCCGCAGCAGCAGCTCCACTCCGATATCCAGCCACACAAAACCGTTGCGCTGCTCGGGCTGTCCGTGCAGCTGTGCATCGTGCAACGCTTGCAGCAGGATAGCTTGCTCCAGACCAAGGGTCGCGGCAAGTTGCGGAGAGAAAACCAGGGGTTTTTCGAAGATCAGTGGCATAGCGGGACTCTAGCAGATATCGGCGGGCATGCTAAGAGCGGCAGTGCAGTTTGTGGTGACCACGGGCTCGCGGTAGGATGCGCGTGAGCCGTTAACCAGATAACCAGAGTAAAAATCCCTTGGCCAAAAAGAAAGCACTTGCCTTTGTTTGCAACGATTGTGGTGCCGATTATACCAAGTGGCAGGGGCAGTGTGCCGAGTGCGGCGCCTGGAACACATTAACCGAGCTGCGGCTTGGGTCCGGTACCGGTCGCGCTGCGGCACAGGGCGGTTTTTCCGGGATGGCGGACGGCAACATCAATACCCTGGCGGATATCGAAGTGGACGAGCTGCCGCGCCTCGCGACCGGGGCCAGTGAATTCGACCTGGTGCTGGGGGGCGGTCTGGTGGCGGGCTCCTGTGTCTTGATCGGCGGTAATCCCGGCGCCGGTAAAAGTACCTTGTTACTGCAGATTATGTGTTACCTCGCCGCGCGCCACTCGGCGCTGTACGTCACCGGCGAGGAATCCCCCCAGCAAATCGCCATGCGCGCCCGGCGTCTGGGCCTGCCAGTGGACAAGTTACAGATCATGGCGGAAACCAGCACCGAGGTGGTGTGTGCGACGGCGGCAAAATATGCGCCGAAAATTCTGGTGGTGGACTCGATACAGGTCATGCACTGCGACGATATCGCGTCTGCGCCGGGCAGTGTTTCCCAGGTGCGGGAGAGCGCGGCCCTGCTGGTGCGTCACGCCAAACGCAGCGGTTCTATTCTGCTACTGGTTGGCCACGTCACTAAGGAAGGGTCGCTGGCCGGCCCGAAGGTACTGGAACATATGATCGACTGTTCACTGATGCTGGAGGGCTCCCACGACAATCGATTTCGTACCCTGCGCAGTCACAAAAATCGTTTTGGGGCGGTTAACGAACTGGGCGTATTTGCCATGACCGAGCGCGGACTCAAGGACGTGGCGAATCCCTCGGCAATTTTTCTGCAACGCAGCGACGAGATTGCCTCCGGCAGTGTGGTGATGGTGGTCTGGGAAGGTACCCGCCCGCTGCTGGTGGAGTTACAGGCGTTGGTGGACGACAGTCATCTGGGCAATCCACGGCGGGTTGCCGTGGGACTGGAGCACAATCGCCTGGCGATGTTGCTGGCGGTGCTGCACCGCCACGGCGGGGTGATGGTTGGCGATCAGGATGTATTCGTCAACGTCGTCGGTGGCGTCAAGGTGCTGGAGCCGAGTGCGGATCTGGCGCTGATTTTATCCATCGTCTCCAGCTTTCGCGATCGCCCTTTGCCCCGCGATCTGGTGGTGTTTGGCGAGGTTGGGCTGGCGGGGGAGATTCGCCCGGTTCCAAGTGGTCAGGAACGCCTGCGCGAGGCCGCCAAGCACGGCTTCACCCGCGCCATTATTCCGGCTGGAAATGCGCCACAGAAAAAAATTCCGGGCATGGAAGTGGTGCCAGTACGCAAAATTACCGAAGCGCTGGAAGCGCTGTACTGAAGTCCGCTACAATGCTCCCGCGCTGTGGTCCCCTTCGGGGGCCAAGAGGGAATTCGAGGCAGTTCGCGTTACTGTGAACTGCTAACTGAAGCTGATCCCGCAACTGTATCCGGCGAGAAACCCCACGGGAAACGTCTGACCGATTTATTTTTTTGCATTGGACAGGGTTTTCCAGGCCACTGACTTCGGTCGGGAAGGCGGGTGATTTCGACGACCCGAGAGCCAGGAGACCTGCCGCAGCGGCGTTGTTTTTCAATGGTCGGGTTTACTGTTGAAGGCGAACCGCCGTATTGGCGGTGGTCCGCGATAGCAACGCTTCTTTAGTGGCAGCGGTGTTGTTAGCGCGAAGTGACCGGTCTTCTTTTTTTGTCCCTTTCCCGTGACTCTCCGCTTCTGTTTACGGTTGTTATCACAGAGGCATACTATGTTTACCAGAAAATTATCTACGCTGACGCTGTTGGCGATGTTTGGCAGTGCGTTAACGGCATATGACGTAAACGCCGTGCAAAAGACCCCGGCGGACGCAATTGAAGCAGAAGTTATCGTTACCGCAACTCGCTCTCCCTACAGTATTCAGCGCGTACCGGCAACGGTGCGGGTGATAAGCCAGGAAGATATTCACAACAGCGCGGCGCGCAATGTGGCCGATCTGCTGCGCAATCAGGGCACGGTGCAGGTGCGCGATAGCCAGGGCAACGGGCGGGATACCAGCCTGACCCTGCGCGGTTTTGGGGCCAGCGCCAATGCATTGGTACTGGTGGACGGGCGCAAGCTAAATAACTCGGATCTGGGTGGCCCCGATCTCACGGCGATTGCCCTGAGCGACGTGGAGCGCATCGAGATACTCGAGGGCGGCGCGGGGGCGCTGTACGGGGACCAGGCGGTGGGGGGTGTGATCAATATCATTACCCGCAAAGTCGACCGACGCCAGGGCCAGGTGGCGGTTGGGCGCGGCAGTTACGATGCGGAAAACTACCGCGCCAGTTACAGCGGTGCGCTGGATAGCGGCTGGTACTATCGGATGACCTCGGAGCTGGAGCGCAGCGACGCTTACCGGGACGATAGCAATGTGAATTACGAAAACTACTCGACAGCGGTGGGTTACCGCTACGGGGGTGGCGAAGTGTTTGTGGACGGTCGCCACACCGACAGCGAATATCGCCTGACTGGCGCCCTGTCCGCCGATGCCGTGCGCCACGACCGCCGCCAGGCGGGTTCCAGTTTCAACAACTACGGGGCGGATATTCGTGCGTTTCGCGCTGGCATTGACCACCAGTTCAGCGATGGGATACAGCTACTGGCAACCTACAGCGACCGGGACGAGGATGTGCTGATCAAGGCCGCCTCCGGGTTTGGCGACACCGTGACGGTGCAGGCGCGCCGCGTCAAAGCTTTTGATCCGCGCATTATCCTGAGCGGCGAGAATTTACGTCTAACCGTTGGCGCCGATATCGAACGGGTAGATTACGATTTTGCCCTGGATTTTGGTTTCGGCTTTTCCGGAAGCGCCCATCAGAACCACAAGCGCAGCGAATACGCCCAGCTGATTTACACTCCTCGGGAAAACGTGGAGGTGATGGCGGGGCTGCGCCATGCCAATCTTGAAACCGACATCGACCCCTTCGCTGTAAGTTATGACGAGAGCGCGACGGTCCAGCAACTAGGTATGGTCTGGCTGGGCACCAATTGGCGCTTGCATCTCAATCGGGACGAAACGTTCCGCTTCCCTCTGGCGGATGAAAACGTCGATTTTTTTGGTGTAATCAACCCGCTGCGAGTACAGCGCGGGGTGGCCTGGGAGCTTGGTGGCTCACGCCAGTGGCGGACGGTTGAACTGAATATGGCATTGTTTGAACAAAATAACAGCAATGAAATTGGTTTTGATCCAGCTGCGGGACTGTGGGGGGCAAATACCAATTTTGACGATACCCGCCGCCGCGGTATCAGCACCGAGGTACGCTGGCAGGCGGCGATGGATTTGGACGTGCGCGCTACCTATACTTATATCGATGCCCGCTTTATGGACGGCCGCTACGAGGGTAACCGGGTGCCGGACGTGGCTCGGGAGCTGATTAAAGTGAATGCCAATTATGTCATCACACCAGCGGCCAGTATTTTTGCCGAGCTGGTGTACACCGGTTCCCAAACCCTTGATTTGGCAAATGCTGCGGATAATCTGGGCGGTTACACGGTGGCTAACGTTGCCGCTACGCTGCGCTGGCAGGCGTGGACGCTGCAGGCGCGGATTAACAATATCACTGGTAAAGAGTACAGTGAATTTGTTACCTTCTTTTCTGCCAAGGGGCTGTTTCCCTCGCCGGAACGCAACGGGATGCTGACCCTGAGTTACGATTTCTAACGGAGTGCTTTTCTGATGAAACATCAAGCGACTGTGACCGTCATTTGCGCCATTCTACTGGCGGCGCTAAGCCGGTTAATTCCCCACCCACCTAATTTTTCCCCGGTGATTGCCATGGCGTTGTTCGCCGGGGCGAGCCTGGCGGACCGGCGCCTGGCACTGATCGTACCGCTGGCGGCGATGCTGTTGTCTGATCTATTGATCGGTTTGCACGGCACCATGGCATTTGTTTACGGGGGTATTGTGCTGGTGGTACTGGGTGGGCGCTGGTTGGGTGCGCGTCGTGGTGCCTGGTTACTGACCGGCGCTGCGGTTGGTGGATCCCTGGTGTTTTTTATCGTCAGCAACGCCGGTGTCTGGCTCAGCGGTGGCCTGTATCCCCTGTCGGGCGCGGGGTTGCTTGCCTGTTTTATCGCTGCGCTGCCGTTTCTGCACACCACGCTCCTGTCCACGTTGCTATACGGCGGCCTGTTTGTGCTGGTGGAGCAATGGGCGCTGCGCCGCGAGAAAGCCGCGCTGGCAGTAGTTTAACGACGGGTTAACAACAAGCCGGTTAACGAGTAATGGTTTAACGGCGGCTGTTACGCTGTGACAGTT
>JBFJKD010000158.1:0-5426 GCA_041635095.1 Porticoccaceae bacterium | reverse complement strand
CGCTGTAACGTTCCCGGCGTCATGCGCAAACACTCGCTATGCTGGTAGATTCCCACTGCCACCTCGACCATCTGGATTTGACCGCCCATAACGGGTCACTACGGACATTGCTGGATGCCGCCCGGGCCCGTGGTGTCCGGGGATTTTTGACCGTCGGTGTCGATCTTGAATCATCGCGACGTCTCGTTACGCTAGCGCAGGCGCATGCGGACGTGGTGCTATCCGTGGGCTCTCACCCACTACAAAGCAATCCTCAGCCTGTTCCTGAAGTGACAGAATTAACCGCGCTGGGCGGCGCTGCAAAGGTGGTAGCCATTGGTGAAACTGGCCTCGATTACCATTACAGCCCCGACACAGCTGACTGGCAACGCGAGAGTTTTGTCCGCCATGTATTTGTTGCCGACCAGTTGGCGAAGCCCCTTATCGTACATACGCGGGAAGCGCGCACCGAAACCCTGGAAATTTTACGTCGGCACGCTAATCTGGAGGTGGGCGGTGTCCTGCATTGTTTTACCGAAGACTGGGCGATGGCGAAAGCGGCCCTTGATCTCAATTTCTATATCTCTTTTTCCGGCATCTTAACATTCAACAATGCTAGCGCCTTGCGGGCGGTGGCAAAAAAAATTCCGTTGCAGCGATTACTGGTGGAAACGGACAGCCCCTGGTTGGCACCGAAACCCTATCGAGGTCGCAAAAATGAACCCCAATATGTGGTCGAGGTCGCGGCGTCATTGGCGGACATCCGAGGCCTGCCTCTGGTTGAGCTGGCACAGGCTACCACGACTAATTTTGAGCGCCTGTTTGGTCCGATCCCCGCAGCGGCCTGTGGTACCATTGACGGTAAAATAGTTTCCTGAGTGGGCCGTCTATGAGTACCAAAGAAACGCGAGTACACAAAAGTTTTCCGGTGGGCCCATTGCAATGCAATTGCTCGATCGTGGGTGATTTAACCACTGGCAGGGCGCTGGTGGTCGATCCGGGCGGTGACGCGGATATTATCCTCGGATTGCTCGCCGAGTTGCAGTTGCAAGTTGTGGCCATTATTCATACCCATGCCCATCTCGATCACATACTCGCTGCCGGGGAGATCAAAAAGGCGACCGGGGCACCGATTTATTTGCACCGCGACGATCAGTTTTTGTGGGACATCGTCGAGGAGCAATGCGCGATGTTTGGCATCCCCTATAAGCCGCTACCCAACCCGGATCACTATTTGCAGGACGACCAGGACCTGGGATGCTGCGGTGGCGTGGCCATCCACACGCCGGGGCATACACCGGGCTCCACCAGTTTCTGGTTTGCCGACAGTAATCTGTTGCTGGCTGGCGATACCCTGTTTCAGCGCAGTATCGGGCGCACCGATTTTGCCGGAGGTGACTACGATCAAATAACGCGATCTATTCGCGAACGACTTTATACCCTCGACGAACAGGCCATCGTGATTACCGGGCACGGGCCCAGCACTACCATTGGCGATGAAAAATATAACAACCCGTTTGTCCAGGTTTAGGGGTGGGTGTGAAACGCGCGTCGTCGAATTTACACGAAACCCTGCGCCAACAACTGGCGGTCATGCTCGACCTGCAACAAACCATGAACGCCAAAGTAACCGCCGACTGGGCCACCCGTAACTTCCAGTGGTATCGTGCGATCTGGGTTGAATGCGCGGAAATGCTCGACCACTACGGGTGGAAATGGTGGAAAAAACAAACACCGGATATTGAGCAGGTGCAACTCGAATTAGTGGATATCTGGCATTTCGGGCTAAGTCTGTTGTTATTGCGCGATACGGATCGCGACGCCTTGCTGGACCAGATGATCGGCGAACTGACAACTCCGGTGGTCACGGCAAGTGAATTCCCGCAGGAACTGGAAGCGTTTGCGTTAACCACTCTGGCCAGCAAAGATTTCGATATCCAGGCCTTTAACCGCTTGATGGTGAGCATCGGGCTGAGCTTCGATGAACTCCACACGCGCTATGTTGGTAAAAATATCCTGAATTTGTTTCGCCAGGACAATGGTTATCAAACCGGTGAATACGTTAAGCAATGGTCTGGCCGCGAAGACAATGAACATCTCGTAGAAGTGGTTGCAACGCTCGATCCGTCCAGTCCTGGGTTTAAGGACACCCTGTATCTGGCGCTGGAAACCCGCTACCGCGAAAGTAACAACTAGTGAGCGTGATCGGCGGTGAAATTCTACGTTAAATACGTATAATGACCGCCTTTCAGCTACCCACACTTCCACCAGACGGAGAGCCCCTGTGAAATCACCTGTACGTGTCACCGTGACCGGAGCCGCCGGTCAGATCAGTTATTCCCTGTTATTTCGTATCGCCGCTGGCGAAATGTTGGGCGCGGATCAACCGGTTATTTTGCAGATGCTCGAAATCACGCCGGCCCTGGGTGCGTTGCAGGGTGTCGCTATGGAGCTGGAAGACTGCGCTTTTCCACTGCTGGCCGACATGGTTTGTACGGATGACGCCAGCGTAGCCTTCAAGGATACGGATTATGCGTTGTTGGTGGGTGCGCGACCGCGCGGCCCGGGTATGGAGCGCAAGGACTTGCTGGAAGCGAATGCCGCAATTTTTTCAGTGCAGGGCAAGGCCATTAATGCGGTAGCTAAGCGCGCCATCAAAGTGCTGGTGGTGGGCAATCCGGCCAATACCAATGCATTGATAGCCCAGCGCAACGCGCCGGATATAAACCCGCGTCAGTTTACCGCCATGACCCGCCTCGATCACAATCGGGCGTTAACCCAACTTGCGCTGAAAACGGGCAAGTCAGTTAACGATGTGAGCAAGATGATTATCTGGGGTAACCATTCGGCGACCCAGTACCCGGACGTCCACCATGCATTGGTCGGCGGTGCCCCGGCCTTGAGTCTGGTGGATCAGGCCTGGTACGAATCCCATTTAATACCGACCGTACAACAGCGTGGCGCTGCCATTATTCAGGCGCGCGGCGCTTCCAGTGCTGCTTCTGCCGCCAACGCGGCGATCAGCCATATGCGTACCTGGGTGCTGGGTAGTGCCGATAACGACTGGGTCAGTATGGGTGTCTACAGTGACGGCAGCTATGGCATAGATAACGGTTTGATCTACTCGGTGCCCTGTGTGTGTAAAAACGGCGACTGGCAGGCAGTACAGGGATTAACCATAAACGAATTTTCCCGAGCGAAAATGGACGCTACGGCGCAGGAATTGCGCGAGGAACGGGATGCGGTCAAACACCTGTTGCCCTGATTTTCGGCGCGTTGGGAAGTGCTGGAGTAGGGATCGTTGAGTTACAGCGCTATTTGCAAACGGGAACCATAGGGAATTAGCATATGGCTTTAGCGAAAATTGGAAATTTGGCGCCTGATTTTAAGCTTGCGAATCAACAGGGCGAAACCGTACATTTGAAAGCGTTACGCACAGCGAAAAATGTCGTCGTGTATTTTTATCCAAAAGCCATGACGCCAGGTTGTACCGTGCAGGCGTGCGGTATCAGCGACAGTCGCAAGGCGTTTGCGAAGCTGGATACAGTGGTTCTGGCGATCAGCCCCGACCCGGTCAAGCGCCTGGAAAAATTTGTAGAAAAACATCAACTTCAGTTTGATTTACTGTCCGACGAGGACCACGCCGTCGCAGATAAATACGGCGTCTGGGCCCTGAAAAAATTTATGGGTCGCGAATATATGGGCATTCTGCGTACGACTTTTATAATCGACCGCGACGGTCGCGTACGGCACGTAATTGACAAGGTAAATACCAAAACCCATCATCAGGACGTGCAAGACTGGATTCGCGAGAACCTGAAATAACGCGCTTGCAGCGCGAATGCGCGGCGCTCGTCAGTGCCAGGTTGAAAACATGGGTATTTGTGTGCCGTTGAATGTGTCGTTAAAAAAACTATCGTTGTAAACGTTGTAATCAAGAGGTAATTGAATATGTCATTTTTTATTTCCCCCGCTTTTGCGGAGACTCCTGCTGCGGCAGCCGGTGAACCCAATCCCCTGGTAACCTTGCTAATGTTTGCTGGGCTGTTTGTGTTTATGTATTTGCTGATTATTCGCCCCCAGCGTAAGCGGGCGAAAGAACACCAGCAGTTGGTCGCTGCTCTCGCCAAGGGCGATGAGGTGGTAACCACCAGTGGCATACTGGGCAAAATTGGTAAAATTGAGGGCGATTATCTGGTCCTGGAAGTTTCCGATACGGTTGCGTTGAAATTCCAACGCTCGGCTGTGCATGCGGTGCTACCCAAGGGCACGCTGAAAGCAATCTGACCAGACTCCGGAAGAGTCGAGGAGGGCGTGTGCCCGACTATCCACAACGCTTGCATCTGGCGCAATTGCCAACGCCATTGCAATGTCTGGAACGGCTATCCACGAACATTGGCGGCCCACGGATATGGGTCAAACGGGACGACTTAACCGACTGCGCCGTTAGCGGCAACAAAATCCGCAAGCTTGAATTTACCCTTGCCAGGGCTCTTGATCAGGGCTGCGATACGGTTATTACCTGTGGTGGCGTGCAATCGAATCACTGTCGCGCCACAGCGCTTCTGGGCGCCCGCCTGGGACTGCAAGTTCATCTGATTTTACGCAATGAGGACACTGGAACCACGCCGGAGGAAACCCCGGATGGCAATTTGTTCCTCGATTTTCTGGCCGGCGCGGCCGTGTCGCTTTATTCACGTCAGCGCTACCAGGCGGAGCTCGCCCAACTGTGCGCTCATTGGGTAGCCCACTACACAAGCCAGGGGCGCAAGCCCTACCACATCCCCACCGGGGCCAGCGATGGCACTGGCGTGTGGGGTTATGTGGGTTGTGCGCAAGAATTGAAAAATGATTTTGCCCGGCTGCAGATACAACCGGGCGCGATTGTGCACGCCACCGGATCCGGTGGCACTCAGGCGGGACTAACCGCAGGCGCCGCTCTATATGATCTCGACTGCCCGGTGGTGGGTATGGCGGTGTGTGACAATGCAGACTATTTCCGCCGTAAGGTACGCTCAGACCTGCAAGAATGGCGACAACTGTATGGGGTGGAGATCGATATTGATCGTCTGGCGATTATTGTCAACGACGCCTATATCGGACCCGGCTACGCCAGGGCCGGACAGGAGGTGTTTGCCACCATCCGTGACGTAGCCGCGCTGGAGGGGCTGATCCTCGACCCTGTGTACAGCGGCAAGGCGTTCCACGGCATGCTGGAAGAAATTCGTCACGGCGCCTTCTCTCACCTGTCGGATGTGGTGTTTATTCACACCGGTGGTATTTTTGGGCTGTTCGCGCACCGACATGCGCTGGGATACCATGTGCCGTCACAAACATAAAATACTGAGTCCTATAAAAATATGTTCGAGCAACTGCTTGACCTGGTAAACGGTTTTGTGTGGGGCCCGGTGATGTTGATATTGTTACTGGGCACCGGTTTTTATCTT
>JBFJKD010000157.1:0-5448 GCA_041635095.1 Porticoccaceae bacterium | reverse complement strand
GTAGCGTATCTTCAATTTCCACGGCGCTCATAGTCCAGCCCGCAGAAATTATCACATCGTCGGAGCGCCCGGCGTGGTAAAAATAACCGTCCCGGTCCCGATAACCCCGATCCTTAATGTAAAACCATTCGCCTTTGCGGCGTACGGCTATTTCGCCGGTGACGCCGTCGGGCACGGGCATTCCCTGTGCATCGATGATATCCACATCCCAACCCGGCGCGGGTTTGCCGAGCGCACCAGGCTGCACCTGATAATCCCTCACCCCAGGGTAATTCACCAGAATCACACCGACTTCCGTACTGCCGTACATACTACAGGGAATAACACCCAGTTTTTCCGTAAGAAACTGCGCCGTGCTCGAATCCAGGGGCTCACCGGTATAGGAAAGTTTGCGCAGGCGAATGGGATAATTTTCCACCAGACCAGAATTGCGCAACATACGGTACACGGTGGGTGCGGCCGCCATGTTGTCGACGGCGAATTCCGCCAGCGCCTCGAGGATACGTTGCGCGTCAAACTTACCGGCGTACGCCCCCACGTGAATGCCCAGCGCCAGTGGCGCAATCGTACCGTGCCACAACCCATGCCCCCAGGCGGGCGACGACGGGCAAAAATAGCGATCGCCGGGGCGTAAACCGGTTCCGTATAACGCGGCAATCATCACTGTCACCACGGCGCGGTGGGTGTGTTTAACCGCTTCCGGCAACGCTCGCGTGGTCCCGGACGTATATTGAAATACCGCCAGATCGTCAGCGCGGGTAGTGGTCTGGTAAGTATCTGCAAGGCTCTCCAGTTCAGCGCGCCATTGCCGATCTGGCGTGACGACATCCAGACCTGGAAACTGTGCACTCAGGGCGACGCTATCACCCATACTGAGCAAAAGTTTGGGCGAGCAATCCGCTATGCGCAGCGCCAGCGCATCGGGTCCGAAAAGCGTAAATAGAGGCACTGCAATGGCGCCACGTTTTATCGCACCGAACATACAGGTGTAATACTCGAAGCCGGGTTCGAGCATAATCGCGACCCGATCCCCGCGACCGATTCCACGCTGTTCCAGCCAATGGGCTAACTGACTGCTGCTGCGGGAAATCGTATCAAAGGTGTAGTGCTCGCTGTGACCCGTGTCGAATTTCACACTGATGGCAGTGCCTTTACCGCGATGGCGGTCAATGCATTCGTGAGCCAGGTTGAGGACCTCCCGGTTGCCATCAAATAACGCCCATAGTTTTTCCCAGGAAAAGCCGCGGAGGATTTCCGGGTAACTATTAACGTCGAGCAAGTTAACGTTGGGCAATGTATCGTCGCGGGCCAGGTCGTTCCTAATCAGATCGTTCATAATATTGTATTCAAGAAGGCACAACACCCGACGTGCAACATTAGGTGCGGCGCGGCGTTGTACGGTTCATCCGATTGTTCACTGTGGCACAATACTACCGCACAACCCGGCGCAACGGGCGGATTAACCAACCAGGTCGACTAGCGCCTGATTAGCACCCGACTAGCACCCGACTAGCACCTGACTATCGCACCGACTGTGTAAATCTCTCCACCACAGGATCAAACATGGACAATAACAGCGAAAGTTTTCCACCTCTTATGGTTAGAACCTGCGACATCCGGGAGGATGGGGTTTTTATTCACGGTTATCCGCAAACGGAAATATGCGGAAACCTGACCTATACCCAAACGCTGTTTCTCACCTGCCGCGCGCGTCTGCCCACGACGGCCGAGACCAAGGTGCTCGACGCAGTACTCAACGGTATGATTGGCTACGGCTACTGGTCGGTTGCCAGGGCGGTTGCCAGCGCCAATCCCAAGCCCTTTCCGGCATTTATGGCGACGTTTCTCGCGGGTGGTGACTATACGATTTTCCCGCAACACGGCGCCGAGGAAATTCAACGCTGGTTGCAGCTGATGCGCGATCACAACCTGACGCTGAATGAAACCGCGCAACGCATTGTTGCCGAATACGACGCCAGTAAACGGCGGATGCCGGGTATCGGGCACCCCAAATTCACCCGTATTGACCCACGCTCGCAGGCGGTGCGCGATGTGGCGGAGAAACACGGATTTATCAGCGACATTACATTGCTCTACGAGGCGGTGCATCGCGCCTATACGGAACGCCCATCGCGCCAGAATTTGTGCATCAATATCGACGGGCGATTTGCCTGCACGCTGCTCGAGTTGGGTTTTGAACCACCAGAGACCACCATCATTGCCATGTTGTCGCTGGCACCAGGGGTGCTTGCTGATATTATGGAACAACTGAAACAAAAACCGTCGCTGCAATTGATGGTGGGATTACCCAGTGAATACGTTGGGGAAGCGGAGCGCCATTTACCTGAAGAATATATTCGTGATTAGAGGAATTCGTTTTGACTAAACCCAAGCTGGACTACGCCGCCACCGTCATGTTGCTTAGAAATAGCGCGCGCGGCATGGAGGTTCTGCTCCTTGAACGCAGCGGTAAATCCGAGTCGTTCGCGGGCGCTTTTGTGTTTCCCGGTGGCAAAGTGGATCTGCACGACGCGCACCCGGACTATGCCGCGTTGTATGCGGGTCATACCGACAGCGACGCCAGCCAGATTCTGAGTATGCCGCGCTACGGGTTGGCCTACTGGACCGGTGCGATCCGCGAGTGTTTTGAAGAGGCAGGTATCCTGCTGGCCTACGACCGCCATGGCGACCTGATCAGCTTCAAGGATACGGCGGTTAAGCAACGCTTTGCCGACTATCGCGCTGGACTCAATAACGGCACGCAAAAGTTACTCGATATTTGTCGCGACGAACAGTTAACCCTGGCGACCAAACAGATCGCCTACTTCAGCCATTGGGTAACGCCTGTAGCAGCGCCGCGCCGCTTTGACACCCGCTTTTTCGTGTGCCGCGTGCCCGATCATCAGGAGGCGCTGATTGACAATCACGAGGCGGTCTCACAATGTTGGCTAACGCCAGCGGAGGCGCTACGCAAAGCCGATGAAGAAAATATGCAGATATTTTTTCCCACCCGTAAACATATTGAAGCGCTAGCGGAGTTTGACGACACCGAACAATTGTTAAACGCAGTCCTCAGGAAAACCGATATTCCACGCATTCTGCCATTGCGTCAGGACACGCCGGATGGCTTTCGAATTTTGTTGCCTGGCGATGACGGCTACGAATACCGGGAGATCGCCGAAACACATTACTGAGCGGCCGCACACTGTCAGTGAACACGCCGTGCGCCACTACACAGCGGACCAAAACAACGTGAACAGCAACTCGAACCACAACGCGAACCACAACGCGACCGACAAGCCAGCGTATTTCATACGCGACAAGGCGATCGGACAAATTGTTTTTAATCAGCCCGATAATCGCAACAGCATGACGCCGTCGATGCTAACCGCGTTTTCAGAGGCACTGGAGGAAGCCATTGCCTGCACGGAATTGCGCTGCCTGGTGATTACCGGTACCGGCACATCGTTTTGTGCGGGCGGTGATTTTAGCGGCGACACACAGCAATCCCAGTTAGCTTTTTCCCAGGAGGCGCTGAAACAAACTTACCGTAGCTGTATGCGCATCGGCGCGGTCGCGGTACCGGTCATTGGCGCGTTGAATGGCCACGCTATCGGTGGCGGTTTCGGTGTCGCATTGCTAACCGACATCCGGGTGGCCAATCAGGACGCCCTGTACGGCGCCAACTTCGCGCGCCTGGGCATGCATTCCGGGATGTCGATCTCCTATATGTTGCCACGCCTGATTGGTCTCGCCCGGGCCAATGAACTGATGTTTACCGGACGGCGTATCAGCGGCGCCGAGGCGGAGCGCATGGGTGTGGTTAATTACGCCGTACCCGCTGTAGACGTGCTGCCCAAAGCGCTCACTCTCGCGCAGGAAATCGCGGCCTGTGCGCCCGCTGCGGTGCGCATGATGAAGCGCTCCATGGTACTGAATTACGACTGGGATCCCGCGGCTAAACTGGATTACGAGGCGCTCTGCCAGGCGACCACCTTTGCATCCCGAGATGGCCGCGAAGGCATAAATGCCCTGCTGGAAAAACGCGAACCCCGATTTACCGATGAATAGGCGAGCGGTTTGTCGCCGATCACAGGCGACATAACCCTCCCAGCCGCATAACCGAATTTATTCATTACCCACCAGGACGAACAGTATGCCGACTTCAGTAACCCCAGAACGTCATCCCGAGGGACGCATTAGCCTCGAAATTCGCGGACACCTGCTGTTGATGGGCATCGATCGCCCGGAAAAATACAACGGGTTTACCCCCAAAATGTTTACCGAGCTAGCCGACGCCTACGCGCAACTGGAGGAAAATTCAGAATTGCGGGTCGGCGTTTTATTCGCCCACGGCAATCATTTTACTGCCGGACTGGATTTACCAAAATTTTCCGCTGCTATGGCGTCCGGGGAACCGATCCTCCCCACCAATGGTATCGACCCCTTTGCGTTACGCGGCACGCCCCGTGCCAAACCAATCGTTAGCGCCGTCCATGGTATTTGTTTTACCGCAGGTATTGAATTGATGCTCGCCACCGAAATAGTGATCGCCGCGAACGACACGCGCTTTGCGCAAATGGAGGTTGGGCGAGGCATTATGGCAACCGGAGGCGCAACCGTGCGCATGGTGCAACGAGGTGGCTGGGGCAATGCCATGAAAGTGCTACTAACCGGCGCCGAATTCAGTGCCCAGGAGGCGTTGCATTATCAATTTGTGCAGCAAGTGCTACCGATGGAGGACGTATTGCCCAGAGCTATTGAACTGGCGGAACTCATTGCACGACAGGCACCACTCGCCGTCCAGGCCACGTTAAAAAGTGCACGCACCTATGTACTCGAGGGTCAAGATGCCGCTGTAGCCGACTTCACAGACGCCATGCAGACACTGGCGACCACGGCAGATGCCCGAGAAGGGGTGCAATCATTTATCGAAAAACGTCCACCGGTTTTTCGGGGACGTTGATCGCGCACTTCGGCACGGACAGCCGTTGCTGATTATTGTCTCTGGCTTAAAACCCAGGGTAAAACCGGTCGGTGAAGTCGTGTCGGCCCCAACGGCTCACTACCAGCCGGTGACTTCCTTGAGTCCGTTGCCGATTTCCGCGAGACTGCGCACGGTTTTAACACCGGCATCTTCCAGTGCCGCAAATTTCTCGTCGGCCGTACCCTTACCGCCCGAGATAATCGCGCCGGCGTGGCCCATCCGTTTGCCGGCCGGAGCGGTAACTCCCGCGATATAGGAGACGACCGGCTTGCTCACATTAGCTTTGATATAAGCTGCCGCCTCTTCCTCGGCAGTGCCACCGATTTCACCAATCATCACAATGGCTTCGGTCTTCGGGTCGCGCTCGAACAGCGCCAGAATATCAATAAAACTTGAGCCGGGAATGGGGTCCCCGCCAATACCCACACAGGTCGACTGACCAAAACCGTAATCCGTGGTCT
>JBFJKD010000156.1:0-5506 GCA_041635095.1 Porticoccaceae bacterium | reverse complement strand
GCAAACCCATCGAGAGGGAAGCGGTTAAACGAAAAGGCGCGCCACCAGAATGCTCACCGACAGGTAATTGACCACCACCCCACCGACGCCACTGGCAAACAGCGCGAGTACAATTACCGCAAAAACCGGAAGGTTTTCGACACGATTGCCATGGGCGCGCATGGCCCGCTTGTACCAGTCATCCCCTTCAACGCGATCGGCCCGAAAATCCCGCATCGGCACCCGGCCGGTCAGAATTCGACTCCAGCGATACACGCCAACCGTGAACAGCAGCAAAACCACTGTCCAGGCCGCAAACCCGAGCAACATCCACATTGGTACTGTCATAGAGCATCCTCTAACAGAAGATTTGACGTATAACGCTGGAGTTAAGCCGCGGCGCGTAGCGCCGTCGGCTTGAACGACTTGTTCTGGATGCGGTGATATTGCACCTATTTTGATGATTTTTCTCTATAAAGAAGCGATCGTGATGGGCTGAAATTAAGAACCCGGATTAGATGGAACACACCGAAAAGCAGACGATATCAGTTTAACCATTTAATCTGAAACTCTATTTCTTCACTATCTCCCTGACGCTCGTGTTCAATATTGAATACTGCACGAGCAGGAACATAAATGCGCTCGCCTGCTATCTGTATTTCGAACTTCTCACCATTCTCAATGGCATCAGCCAATCGACGAAGCTTTTCTACAAATTCTTTGTTTGGATAGGTCTTTTCGATATCTCTTTCAGATTTCATTTTTGAATCCTTTTTAATTTGAGATTTAGGTAGCATTCATAACTACTAATAACCGGCATGCGCAATATATGCCCCGCGTTTGGGGTGTTTTGCCGCATGGTCGGTATATCATTCCCTCGCACCGATAAAATTTTGATTCTAATATATTGATCTAAAATAATAAGTTGACGCATTTAATTATAAACCTACATTAACTGCGTGTGCACGATTATCTCGCATTTTTGTACATATACCCCCATGTGCTGTACGTTGCTCTAAAGGCGCTTGTCATTAATATCTACCCTATTGATTTACATAATTATTATTGACGTTTTTTACATAAGCGCCAAGTTTAATCTCAAAACACAATAATTGGCAGGTACACACAAACTGTCGAGTACCTGGGAATCAGGCCCGTGGAAGTCAACACGACACCGCCGCCGGACTCAGCGGCCGCCCTCTACTACATTCATAACGACCATCTGGACGTCCCATGTGACCACCGACCAAAGCTGGCCCATTGTCTGGCATGCAACCTACGTTCTTCCCCTCCTTTACAGTTAAATTTCTCCTTACACATCACGGTCGCCTATCCACGGGCAGGTCCCTCCCGAGTACACCCCAAACGCTCTTTGCATACCTATTTGCCCAGTCCCAGTCTCGTCATGGCAACAAAATTTGACTAAAATCGTAATGTTATTGATAATCATTATCGTTTGTAATAGGATGCTGATATGAAACTCAATACCAGGCATTTTCAGCACAACCAACGGGGAAACATAAAGCACATGACCATGAAAATATTGGCGATTAGCCTTGCCCTTTCGGCAACAATACCCACCCTGGCCGTCGCCGCAGCGCCGACCACCCAGCAAAAGAAGAATAGTCCTCATATCGAAACCATCACCATCATAGGCTCTACAGAACAGGCGCAGAATATCGCCGGCTCCGGTGCGGTGATCGACGAGGAACAACTGCGCATTGAGGCCGCTACGGACATCAATCAGTTGATGAAGACCATCCCCGGCACCTACATTCGGGAGGAAGATGGTTTTGGTTTGCGCCCCAACATTGGTATCCGCGCGGCAGGGTCCGAACGCTCCAGCAAGATCACGTTACTGGAAGACGGCGTGATGGTCGCGCCCGCCCCCTACTCCGACCCCGCGGCTTACTATTTCCCCACCACCATGCGCATGAACACCGTGGAAGTTCTCAAAGGCGCACCCCTTCTGCGGTACGGCCCGCAAACTACCGGTGGTGTCGTCAACCTGGTGAGCACCCCGATTCCAGAGGATTACGCGGGAAGCATTACCGCCATCGCCGGGGAATACAACAGTCGCGACATACACGCCCACTATGGCGGCAAGAGCGGTGATTTCGGCTGGCTGCTTGAAACCGTCCAGCGAGATTCAGACGGTTTTAAGGATATTGATCGCAGCGGCAGGGATGCGGGTTTCGATATCGAGGATTATGTGGTGAAGCTGGGCTGGGAAGGCGACAGGCAGCGACTGCTTTTCAAGGCTCAATATTCCGAAGAAGTCTCCAACGAGACCTACCTGGGTCTGACCGATACCGATTTCGACCGGGACGAGAAGCGCCGCTACGGATTATCGGAAATCGATCAAATGAATAACCGACATAAAGGTTTCAGCCTGGTGTACGGCCTGGATCTGAGCGACCGAATCACCGCGACCGCAACCACTTACCACCATGAATTCACCCGGGACTGGTTCAAGCTGGGCGGTGGCGGTAGTCTGGTGGCCGCGGCCAACGGCGGGGACGCCACCGCACAGGGCATTCTCGACGGCGCCGTAGACGCCACGGATTTGGAATATGTACACAATAATCGCGCCTACGAGTCCCGGGGTATTGAGTTGAATTTTGCCGTCGACATGGACGATCACCAGTTGGCAATCGGTGGTCGCGCCCATGAAGATGAGGTGGACCGCTTCCAGCCTATTGAGGTTTACGACCAGGTCAACGGCCGTCTGGTGTTTCAGAACGTCATTCAGCCCACCGGCGGTAACAACCGCCTGGAGGAGGCCGAAGCGCTGTCTTTCTGGCTAACGGACAGTTGGCAGATGACCAGCGCCCTGAACCTTAATCTGGCACTGCGCTACGAAGACGTGAAGACTGCCCGCGAGCAGTTCAACAATCCAGCACGCACCCTGTTGGGTAGCGAGCGCGCCAACACCACCGACGAGTGGCTGCCCGGGGTCTCCTTCACCTACGATCTGAACGACAGCTGGCAGGTACTGGCGGGTGTGCACCGAGGGTTCTCACCACTGGGCGGCGGTGCACAGGAATTCGAGGAACCGGAAATCAGCATCAATTACGAGGCCGGCGTGCGTTTTAGCTCTGCCCCGCTGTTTCTGGAAGCCGTCGGCTTTTATAGCGATTTTGAAAACAAGACGGAAAACTGCTCCCTGGCCAACCCCTGCAGCAACGGGGCTACATCCGGCAGTTTCACCACTGGCGAGGCTGAAGTCTCCGGGCTGGAATTGCAGGCCGCCACGGCCTTCACCGCCGGCCGTTTTATCGTACCGGTGAACCTGGCCTATACCTACACCAAGGCGGAATTAAGCAAGGACAATGGGGCAGAAGGCTTCCGCAAAGGCGACACCCTGGCGGATATCCCGGAGAACACCCTTGGCCTGAGGGTCGGCCTGGAAAGCCAGAACGGCTGGAACAACTACGCGGTAGCCAAGTATATCGACGAGATGTGCGTGTCCGTGGGCTGCAACCGCACCAGCAACCGTTTCGAAGAAACGGAGTCCCTGTTCGTGGTGGATCTGATCAGCCGCTATGCCCTGAATTCGGCAACGGTGATATTTCTCAAGGTGGACAACCTGTTCGATAACCAGGCCATCGTGTCCCGGGTGCCGGACGGCGCCCGTCCCAACAAGCCGCGCACCGCCTACGTGGGCGTGGAGTACGATTTTTAGACCACCCCCTGCGCCGTCGTCATCCCTTCTACCCTGTTGCCGCCCCCACTCCGGGGGCGGCTTTTTTGCAGTGGTGTCGGTAGCAGTTGACAATCTCTGGATCAACAACTTCTCGCGGAAAGAATAGTGAGAAAGGGCGACAGATTATGATCGGCTCGCGCAGCAGTTGATGAATTTTAATTAGACGGAAAACAAGACTGCCACAAGCTCAGCATGCGTGCGCCACCTTCATACAACTTTCCCAACAAACATTGCTCCATACTTCTCAATTTTATTTATGGGGCTACCCCCTAAAGGCTAACGCTTTGCTAAACGGCAGCCGAGGCGAAGAGTAGGCTGTCCGGTGGAGGCCACGTTTTTTTGTGGCCAGAACGAATTTAGCCAACTTGTTAGAAACCTACGACTTCTGGAACCACAAAGATGCTTCTGGCTGAAAAAGACGAAGAACGGCAAAGATTTCAATTGGCACCATGACGATAGAAACTACCCAATCGGCTTTGGGCATGGCACTGCCAACTCCACCGAACATAAAAAGGATACTTGCCGCAATAAAGATTGCGTATACCCAACGAGCCGGATTACTGCCCTTGCCTAGCTTGTAAGGAAAAATGCAGACAAGTGAATAAACGATTATGTACCACACAAACTCGCCCGTAGATATCTCGCCGAGCCACCGGCTAATGAGCGCAGCCACGGCGGATAAACCGATTGTAGCCCAAATAGCGATAATGGCTTGATTTACTCCTATTGGCATATATTCTCCTTGAGTGCCTGGGGTTTCTAACTATTAATGAACTGCAAGTGCAGTATATGTTCGCAAACAGAACATGCGCGGTATACGTACCGTATTTGAGGTGTTTTACTGCGTGGTCGGCATACCATTCCTTGGCACCGATAAAGTTTGGATTCTTATGTGTTGATTTAAAAGTTTAAGTCAACGTTTTCGATGATAGGCCTACATTAATTGCACTTGCACGATTATCTCGCGTTTTTGTACGTATACCCGCGTGTGTGGTATATGCTGCTGTAAAGACTAATGTCAAAAACATTTACTCTCTGAATTGATAAACAGATTAAAGCTAAAAGGCGAGGCTTGAGTGAAGCCCCAATTCAGCGGACGGTAAAACCCGAATAACCTTTCTCGGCCACTTCGTTACAACGGTTGCGGTACTCCCCCACGCCACCGATATAGGACAGCAACCGCCGGGGTTTACCTTCCACGTTTGAACCCATATACCAGGACGATGTTTTGTTGACGAGCGTGGCGCTGGCCAGTTCCTCGTGGTGGGCGATCCACGCCTCCTCCGCTTCCGGAGTCGGCTCGATATATTTCAAATTATTGCTGCGCAGGTATTGGATACAACCGCTGATCCATTCTGTTTGTTGTTGCAGGCAGGTTGTCATGTTGCACAGGGCCGCCGAGGGTGCAAGGGGTGCGCCGGTGGTGAAAAGATTGGGGTAGCCGTGCACCTGCAAACCCATGGTGGTGCGTATATCTTTGCTCCAGTCCTCTTTCAGCGAGCGCCCTTCCCGGCCACGGATATCAATGCGGGTGAGCGCGCCGGTGCCAGCGTCAAAGCCGGTGGCCAACACGATGATGTCGAGTTCGTGCACCGTGCCGTCGGCGGTTTTTATGCCTTCAGGGGTTATGGATTCAATAACATTATCCTTGACGCTGACAATCTCCACATTGGGCCGCAGATAAACTTCCAGGTAGTTTGTTTCCAGTGGAACCCGGTGGGTGCCAAAGCCATAGTCTGAGGGTATCAACAGGTCACAAAGTTTGGGGTCCTTGAGGCGCGCCCGCATTTTTTCGCGAATAAATTCCGAGATCTGCTCACT
>JBFJKD010000155.1:0-5522 GCA_041635095.1 Porticoccaceae bacterium | reverse complement strand
GTCAGCGCACAAAAAACGAACCGCATCGTAGCGTAGCGATATTCCGCCACAAATGGCGACGATATGTTCCAACGCCGTGAGCGTTAGCGGGCGGGTAGTTCGTGGGCCAGCAGCCAGCGCTTGATGTCGAGTCCACCGGAAAAACCGGTCAGGGCGCCATTGCTGCCGATAATACGATGACAGGGGACGACAATGGGTAGCGGGTTTTTACTGTTGGCCATACCCACCGCCCGTGCCGCAGTGGGTTTGCAGATGGCCGCGGCGATGGCGCCGTAGCTGGCGGTAGTACCATAGGGTATAGCGCGTAATTGTGTCCACACAGCCTGCTGAAAATCCGTGCCGTGGGGTGCGAGAGTCAGATCGAAAACGGTGAGTTGCCCCGCAAAGTACTTGCTTAGCTGTGTCAATGCCTGGTCGATAAAGCACGCGCCGTTACTTTTGCTGTGGCCCGTTGGCGGTGCCCCGGCATCCGGGGTGGTCCGCTGGTTGGGGAAGCGGATTTCGGTGAGGCCCTCCTCGGTGGCGACAATCGTCAGGCGTCCGATGGGACTTTCCATAGATCCGTAAAAAAATTCCGGCGTTTGTGGGTTGGGTGACATGTCAATTCTCCGTTGTCGGCAATAGTTTACGGCGTCAAGCATGGTCGGGGAGCGCGAGACTTCGCCATAGCAACAGTGTGGCGTAACTGCCCCAGGGACTGGCTGCCTCGGCATCCAGCGGATACGTGTCGCCGGTCGCCTGGGCGAGCTTGTACAGGGCGTTTTTTACGCCGAGATCCCCGGCCAGAAAAACGTCCGGGTGTCCCGTGCGAAATGCTGTGTATTGCACCGTCCAGGGGCCGATACCGGGAATGGCGAGCCAATCCTGGTACGGATTGTGATGGTTGCTGAGATGTGCATCTGCTGGCGGCCGTTGCGTCACCCAATTTGCCAGGGCACGTAGCGCCTGGCGGCGCTTGTCCGGCATGGCCAGGAACGCTAAATCCGAATGGGCGACCGCTGCCGGTGTGGGGAACAGTGTGTCGGGTCGACCGCCTTGCTCCAGCCGACGTGCCCCGTCGTCAATTGGCGCCCCCAGCTGGCGTACCAGTTGCGACGCCAGATTACGGGCGGCTTTGACCGACACCTGTTGGCCGAGGATGGCCCGGACGCCGGCTTCAAAAGGCGACCATAACCCGGGCAGCCTGATGCCGGTACAGTCCAGGGACGCCAGCAGTGGATGTTTCTTCAAATCGCTGGCAATCACGCTGGCATCCGTATCGAGATCCAGCAGGTGGCGAATGCGTTGAATAACGGACAGGGTGCAGGTTGGTTCGGACAGGGATAGTTCGACCTGAAAACCGTGTTTAGCGGACACATGGGTTGCGCTGAACACACCCGTGCAGGCCCCGAGGGCAAAGCTGCGACTGTAGCTATGGTCGGTGACATTCTCCAGCCCGGCTATGTGCCGCGCCCGGTAAAAATCCCGTACCATCGGCCAGGCGTAGGGGGGACGGTAACTGAGGAACACGGTGAGACCCTTGTCGACGGGCGCGCTGGCGTGGGTATTGCGCAATTGTCGCGGATTCAGTTTCAGGATTTGCGAAAACACACTGTTAAATCGTCGCACACTGCCAAACCCGGCGATATGGGCCACCTCGGCCACCGGCAGGGAGGTTTGTTGCAATAATTGCTTGGCGAATAACACACGGCAAAAACTGGCGTACTGCAGCGGCGCAATACCGAGTTGTTGGGTGAACAGGCGGCGTAGGTAGCGGTCACTGACCCCAAGTCGCTCGGCAAATTCCGGCAGCGATTGCCCGCGCCACTCGCCGTTATCAATCATGCGCACCGCCCGGCTGAGGGTGGTCTGTACGCCTCGCCAAGCCGGTGAACCCGGTGCGGCTTCCGGCCGACAGCGTAAACACGGCCTCAATCCCGCTTGGAGTGCGCCGAGGGCGGTGGAAAAGTACTGCACGTTGCGCTCTTTGGGCGGTGTGGCGGGACACACCGGCCGACAAAAGATACCTGTGGTTTTTACGCCGACGAAAAACAGGCCGTCAAAACGAGCATCCCGGGCCAGGCGTGCTTTGCTACAGCGATTTTGGTTTAGGGGCTGAAGATTGGTTTCCATAGACACAGTTTAGCGCTATCACCGGTAGAAACCAGCCGTATTCGGAACTGAACCATCGGTACCCAGTTATCGCAGACAGTACATGGTTTAGGCCACTAAACCGGTTCGGATACCGATTTGAACAGGCTGGCCACAGTCAACGACACCATCATGATGACGACCGATACGAATGTGTGAAATGCCAGGGTCTGGTTGCTCAAGATGGTGCCGCCGACGTCCACGGCTTGATGTTCCATGGTTACCGCAGCCATGCCGGTATAGTGCGTACCGGCTAGCCCCAAATCGGTAACCGTCCCGGTGATCAATAATTTTGCTGCATCGGTTTTTTGCGCTGACCGGGAAGCGCTCTGCTCCACGCGCCGCCACGGCGATAAACAGAGAAGGTACGGTCGATGCAACGTCGTAGCAGGCCGGGATTCGCAGGATATATGCCTGCATGCCGATAAAGGGCATTGCCCAGATGGCGACGCCGCCAATGGCGGAGCGGCCGCCGCGAGTCACGCGAATTTCCCGGCGCAAGGTGTCTTGTTCTTGTCCGTCGCCCTTTGAAGATCGTGCCCATCTGAGGTTGGTTTTTACGATGCCGTGCAGGTGACAGCAGCACTGGCTTCAGACGGACGGGAAAACACTATTGGCAGTAGCGGATTGGAATTGGAGTAACAATTCCGTCGCGGTGCGGCAAACAGGGTTTGCACAACAGCCGTTAATTGGATGGCCGCACTCGTTTTCAGCGGACGCGTGAGTTAGAGCACTGGCCGGTCCAAAATCGCACAGTTGCAGCGCTCGACGACGGAAATCGTTTTCGCCGTGGACGTCCGGAAAGCGCAACCATCTCTGGTGACCATTGTGAGTGAAACTGCCAGCACGCAGTTGATTCGCATAGACCGCTTTGAACCTGGCGCTAACAATGTGCGGGTGTGGGTCGATGGCGTGGAGTTTTCGGCGCTGCTACAGCGGTTGGCGGAACTCCGTTCTGGGTGGGCAATTCTGGTACAGGAGGCCGTGCTGGAGAGCGCCGGATTTGGTCGGTTCACGGCGTGCGAATCTGCAGCAACGCAAAAATTATCTACCAACTAAAAGCTCCAATTAAAATCCGCGTTGAGTGTTACAGCGTTGCCAACCCTATGTTAAAATAACCTACTAAGGGGTAGGGGTTCTGTTCGAACCCATCTGCTCGTCAATTGTATAGCGCCGAATTGCCTGCTCAATCCGCCTTGTTTTGACCTCGGTAGCAGTTCGCGCCCTGACAACACTTACGTTTTTTCCGTCCCCTTAAGGTTAATTGAACCCAGAACCCAGAATTCAGAACCCAGAATTCAGAACCCAAAGGCCGCATTATGACCGCATCGCACGTGCATCCCGACATCGACAGGTATTTGCAGCCTGGGACATTTATCGATTCCGATCATCCGACAATTCTCGCGTTCGCGGAGCGCGCGTTACGGGGTATCGGTGCATCGGCAACTGAGCGCGGCGTGGCGCTGTATTACGCCGTGCGCGACGGGTTGCGGTACGATCCCTATTCGCTGAGTTTAAAACCAGAGGAATATGTTGCCAGTACGATTGCCCAGCGCGATTACGGATTTTGTATTCCCAAAGCACTGTTACTGGTGGCCGCAGCGCGGGCCGCAGGTATTCCGGCGCGCCCTGGTTACGCCGATGTTACAAACCATTTGTGCACGCCCAAGTTACGGGCAGCCATGAATGGGCAAGACCTGTTTATTTATCACGGTTATGTCGAGATGTATCTGAACGGGCAGTGGATTAAATCCACCCCGGCATTTAACAAAGAATTGTGTGAGCGCTTCGGCGTTAAAACCCTCGAATTTAATGGGGTTGAGCACGCGATGCTGCACCCGTTTGATCGGAATGGCCGACAGCACATGGAATATGTGCGCGAGCGAAGCACCTTTTTCGATCATCCATTTGCTCAGATCAGTGCGGAACTGGGTGCGGTCTACGGCGACGTGGATATCATGCTCGCACGATTAAATGGGGACTTTGCCGCGGAAGCTACCGGGTTATTGTAATCACCGTCAATAAATAAATTGCCCGCGAAAATCTGTGCCCTGGGTCGTCGCGGGGGTAAGGAAAAGAGGAATCGAATGCAAGTTGTAACCAGGCAATACACGTCGTTTGATGGCTTAACGCTCAAGGGCGAAGCCTACGGCGACCCCAACCGGCCACCCGTGATTTTGTTGCACGGCGGTGGTCAAACTCGCTATTCGTGGGGTAAAACCGCAGCGAAAATCGCGGCCGCTGGTTGGTATGCCATCGCCATGGATGCCCGTGGTCATGGCGAGACCGACTGGTGTCCCAATGCGAATTATGCGCTGGACGCTTTTGTTGGCGATCTCAGGGCGGTGATTGGTTCGCTCGAGCAGTTGCCGGTGGTGGTTGGCGCATCCAAAGGTGGTATTACCGCTCTGGCCGCCGCGGGTGAGAGCGACCGTTGCCCTGTGCGCGCGTTGGTGCTGGTGGATATTGCACCGCGTATCGAACCCGCTGGCATGGCGCGCATTATGAATTTTATGACCGCTCGCCCGGAGGGTTTTGCCAATATCGAAGAGGTGGCGGACGCCGTGGCAAACTACACACAGCGCAGTCGCGGCCGCAATCTGGAAGGGTTGAAAAAAAATGTGCGTCAACGGGCAGATGGACGTTACATCTGGCACTGGGACCCAAAAATGATCGCCAGTGCATTTGAGGAGGATGTAGACCAACGCGGCGAGCGACTTTTGCGAGCCGCGCGGCGCTTGACTGTGCCGGTGCTGCTGGTGCGGGGAGAAAAGTCCGATGTCGTCAGCGCACAGGGCGTTGAGGAATTTCGCGACGCCGTGCGGCACGCAGAGTATGTGGATGTGTCCGGTGCCGGCCATATGGTGGCGGGGGATCAGAATACAATTTTTTCCGACGCCGTTATCGACTTTATCAAGTGCCTTGCGGCGTAACAGAACATTAACGGCAGTAGCTGTGCATTGCTTACATCAAACAGATTTGCCAGATTTGCGCACAGTTTCCGGTGCGCAAACATGACGATAAAAATTATTTTTCCATAAGTTACAGAGCCAGCCCCTGCTGTAAGCCCTGTTCGATGGCGCCCAGGGCATCCAGCTCCCGCGCTTCCCTGGCACCGCCAATCAGGTGGGCGTTGACGCCGAGATCGGTTAATTCCCGATAGAGATGATTCGATGGTTCCTGGCCGGTACAGATAATGATGTTGTCGACGGCGAGGAGTTGCTCTTCGCCGTCGCTACGGTAGTGCAATCCGGCGTCGTCAATTTTTACGTAGGTCGCGCCGGCAATAAACTGTGTGCCACTGAGCGCCAGTTCGGCACGTATCGCCCAGCCGCTGGTCATGCCCAGGGACTTGCCGAGCGCGCTGGGTTTGCGTTGCAGCATAAAGATAT
>JBFJKD010000154.1:0-5528 GCA_041635095.1 Porticoccaceae bacterium | reverse complement strand
GTATTTTACCTAACACCCGTACGTCCAGATCCGACTGCGGCGTGGTGCGACACGCCAGCACCACCCCCCGCGCCTCCTCCGCCACGCTGATATGCGCGCGACTCATGCGCTTGCAACGGTAGTCACCGCGCACAATCTCTACCTTGCAAATACCACAGCCACCGCCCCGGCACCCCACCGGGATGCCCTTGCGGCCCAACCGCTCCATGCCCTTGAGCAGACTGCTGTCGCCATCACACCGGTAGCTCTCGCCCGTGTCGAGTAGGGTAACCTTATACTGTCCGCTCACTCCAGTTCAACCTCGCAAACAATGTTTCAATACCGGTTACAACATCGGTTACAACCACCTACTTAGGTGACCGTATTTATCAATTAGTCAATAGTACCGGCTCCGCCTCCAAAGTTGAAGAGGAGAGCAATGATTTGTTGCAGCGCAGGGAAAATTGCTCCGAACTGGGGGCTATACCCAACTTGCCCCTGCCGGAGTAAAACCGTCGCACAACGGCAACTTTCGTCCTGCGCAGAACACAGGTGGCAAGGGTAAAACAGGACCTTCAAAACTACCCGAGAACACCGTTTCCGGATGCCATATTGGCCGCCATTTTTATGGCTGCCAACATGCTTTGGTGCTGCGCAACCCCGGTGCCAGCGATATCAAAAGCGGTGCCGTGGGGAACGTTGAGCATCACATAGGGTAGACCCAGGTAAACGGTGCAGGCGCCGATAAAACTACTGGTCTTGACGGCAATCTGTCCCTGATCGTGGTACATGGACACCACCGCGTCGTATTGACCTTCGAGGGTCATGCGAAACACCGAGTCGGGAGAAATGGGGCCGCTGACGTCAATTCCCTGGCGCTGCGCCTGCTCCACCGCTGGCAACAGCTGCTCCCGATCCTGGGCAAACATGGCGTGGGGATTAATTCCGGCAACCGCGATACGCGGGTGCGGCAAACCCCACCTGAGCAAATTATCGTGCAATAACTCAATCACCTTGTACACCGCGTCGGGGGTCACCAAACCAATAGCATCTGCCAGCGGAAGATGTTCCGTTAAGGGCACCACCCGCAACCGGCCGCTGATGCGCAGCATAAAGGTACCCGCCGGTTGCAGCTCGTCGATATCAGTAATACGCCCGGTCAACTTGATCGACTCACTGTGCAGCGGCCCCATCACCAGACCCGCGATGCGCCCACTGGAACCCAGGGTAGCACCCAATTCCACCCAGTTCAGCACGGCTTCCCCCGCCGTCAGTGACGCCACACCAAATGGGCACGCGGACACAGCAAAGCCCCCTGGGTCGAGCACGGCAACAGCGTGGTGATTTGCTACGGCCTCGTCCGCGGTCGTGACGGGTTGCAACGCCAACGTCACGCCGCACACTTCGGCGGCGCGTTTGACGACACCCATATCCCCGATCAGCAGCGGCCTGCACAGGCCCGCCAGTTCGCCGCTCGCCAGGGCTTTGACGCATACCTCGGGGCCAATACCTGCCGGATCGCCAATCATAATCGCAATCAGCGGCAATGTTGCAGTGGCGGATTCAGTCACCTACGGTAATCTCCTGAAGGAAGTGTGGACCGGGTCTGGCGTTCGGCAAAAATGTAGCAGTAACGACGCTGACAGCCTAAATAATAAACGTCAAATTCCCCATCGGGGTATCGTTGTTCAGTAAAAATACGTGCTTCTCGCGGAGGCGCAACGCGCCATCCACGCGGGCCAACTTGTGCCGCATGCGTCCGCTCCACAGGGTTTGCGTGTTGTGACGTATTTCCGTGGCAATAAAACGGGAGCTGACCCAGCCGCCCGTTGCAGCGTCATAATCTTCGAGGGCAATATTGGAAACCAGCCGTGTCAGACGCGACTGCGGCCGCTGGGCGTAGGCGTGTCGAGTGCCGAGGCGAAAAATTCGGTCCTCCAATTGTGGGCGCTGATCGTAGATCAGCGAAATTTTACGCTGCGGATCAAGGTCGTCGGCATTACAGGGCACCCAGTACAGTAACTCTTCGGTCCATAAGGCCAACCACTCGTTATACTGATTGGCATCGGCCAGCGCCGCCTCGCGAAACAGAAACAACTCCACTTCCCGCAGCGTCTGCCAGTGTAATTGCGCCACGTTGTCGACCGGACTATTCATAAACCTATTTACTCGTACGTCAGGCAGATTGTGTCATTAGCTTCAGCCAATGCCTTAGAATTCCCCGCTGGGGCACCTCATCACTCATGCGGCCCACCACGCTACCGTCGGCATCGATGCGCTCCCGCGCCATGCCCCGCGATATGTCCAGCCACGGATTCACTTCCGCTAGCATGCCACGTTGCACGCGCTCGAAAATTTCCGTGTCATCTGGCGCACCGGCGCCGGAGGGACCGTAAAACGATTCGTGCTGACGCAAGCGCTCAGCGTTAATTTCGTCACTAACGCCACCGAGCCGCACCGCAATCATGGTGACCTGCGTGTGGTCCACCGCGAGTGGGTTAATAATTCGAATCTGGTTATGAATCAACTGCAAGTTTGGAAACAAACCCAGGTGCGGATCGCCACTAATCGCCAGTAACATCCGCGCACGCTCCTCACCGTAGGCCGCGTGCATGGCCGCAATGTATTCTGCGCCACCGGGAATTTTTTTCAGGAACTCACTGTGCGAACCGTATTGTTTAAGACGGTGCTCGCGAAAGTCCAGCATCGCGTGCCCGTGTCCGAAGTCCCGCGTATAGGTGGGTGCGTCGTCGGTAAACGGGTTGCTGCGATGGGTCGCACCAATTCCGGAATCCGGATTGCGGTGCATGGTTTCCAGCACCGAAGCGTGCAGATAGACCGGGTGATAACCATCCATGCCCACCAGCTTCCAGTTGCCGCGATACTCGGTTTTATGGGCGCCGCCGTCGGCATACAGCTCACCGTTAGGCGAGGCATCCACCATCAAATCAATCACGGACGTGGTGGCACCCAGGAACGTTGCCAGCGATTCGCCGCTGGCCGCGAGGCTGGCAAAAACGAATCCGCGATAAGTGTCGACCCGGGGCACTTCCGTCAGCCCCATACTGCTTCGATCCATACGCTCATCGTAGGCCCCGTCGCCAGTCATTTCCAGCAACGCGCCATCGGTATCGTATACCCAGCCGTGATACCAGCAACGAAAAAATTTGGTGTTGCCAGACTCCGCTTCACACACCTGGGCGCCGCGGTGGCGACAGCGGTTGACCAGCACCCGCACCACCCGATCCTTGCCCCGCACCAGAACTACCGAGGTGCGACCGATGGTGCGCGCCTGATAATCGCCAGCCTCGGGCACCTCACTGTCGTGACCGACAAACACCCAGGACGTGGCGTAGATTCGCTCGAGTTCTAGTTTAAAAATGTCGGGATCGGTATAGACCCGCGAATGCACACGGCCGTCCCCCACCAACTCGGCAATGGCAGGGTTATTCCAGGACCCCGAAGTTTGAATGAGTGGTTGATTCACTATTTACCCCTGCAACATTTTATCTTTTCCAACATATCAATTTTTCCGACTAAACATTTCGCCAGTTACCGTTTACCAGTATCTACCACCCTTGCGCAGTTACTGCGAGCTGTTGATATAAGCCTTTACCGTGCCAACTGCAAGCACCCGGGAGGATTTATACCATGTGCCGACGATCTCTTGCCAACCGCAGGTTCTCGAAGACTTGCGAGCTATACTTTCAACGGTATCCACATGCGACTACCTTAAATTGTTCGGCGAAAAGTCCTTGGCCTCCAGCTTGTCGTTATTAACTATGGTCACCATCTGAATGGTGGTGCAGGTTCGGTTCTGAACGTCTATCATAGCCGATGAGTCCAGTATAGGAGCCCCCGAACCCTGGTTTTCCGCCACATGGTAATCGGGGTGGGAAACGCCACCTATGCCAATTTTCCAGAGGTCTCCCGCTTTATCATAAATAAATGTCAGAGGAGCGACGCTGGTTTGTTTATCGACATAAAAAATACGTTTACCAATCGGGTGGTCATTACGAGTTGTTGATCCCTCCAGAATATACGCGTCCCGCAATTGCCAGGTAACTTTCGGGTAACAGTGCGCCTCGCCATGGAAATCAACAAAATTGTAAGAGTATTTGCGCGCCTTATCGGTCGAATGCGCCTGATTCGAATACTCGTAAAAAGGCAATAACAGACGACTTTCACCAAGGATTTTCCATTCCATATCCATAATACGACCACTGTAACCGAGAAAGTCTTCGATCATAATGTCGCTACCCAGAAACGAATCCGTTTTAGCTTTGGTGGCAATACGCCGCACGCGCCGCAAAATTGGCACATACATCCACGCCTGTTCGGGTTCGGCATCCAGTTTATTGTAAAAAAGAACTAATTGTGTTTCGGCGATATCCGGTGGCGAATGGACTTCCAGATAAATAGCACTGGCCACTTGAAAAGGATTGGGCTCCACGCTGGGCAGCGGCTCTTTAACCGTTCGATGCGCAAACTTTAAGGACCGGGCAGAAAATTTCAATTTACGCTGCACCTGATCCTGGCGCATATTCCTGTAATACCAGTACATTTCAGGAATCACGACACTATCACCTCCGTAGGCATAGCGCATATTCCAGGCCAATTTTTCCCCACCACGGGGGTCGTCCGCGGACAGCGGAGCGGGAAAAGGTTTTCCGGCCACGTAACCATTTAACTCCCCTGGCGCATCGCCTAATTGCGTTTGCGCACCGAACTTCTCGGTGGCAGCCACATAATTGGGATGAGACTCAAAAGCAGTTGGTTTGCCAACAGTGAAGGTTAGTGCGCCTTTCGCAACTTGCGACGCCAGCACGTCGTCAACAATTCCAACATACTGCGCGATATTTTCCGCGTTGATTTCGGTGCCAGGCAACGGACTGTCTAAATTCAGACCCGCCTCATCGAAAGGAAAAGCCGTGACTTCGCCAGCCAGCACATCACTGAGTGCTACGAGCATTAAGCCAATCGAGAAGCAGGCTTTGTATTGATTTGCACTGAACAATGCCATGTCGCCCATCCCCAAAAATAGCCCGAGACAAATTTAAATTAATTTGAATCTCCCGACTAACGCACTTCATTGCCAGCTAAACAAGCCGCGTCCATTGACGAAGTTTATATCCTGAAGACAATAACTACAGCCCGCTATCCACTCAAAAAAATATTTCAGATAATTGCGAGAACCTGGCGTTGCAAGAGATCGAATATTTTGAGAGCAAGAACCTGGGACAACATGGCACCACCTGAAAGCTGAGACTCAACAACGGATAGCCAACCTGCAATAACACTATTTCAAAAATTAACCTGCGCAAACAAGAGGCAATCTGCCAAATAACCAAACGACGCAAACCGGCTATTTAACACTACCGGCTATTTAACACTAATTGATACGAGTCTTATCTAAACGGATCCACAATCGGTTTAATTTCTTCCAGACGCGCCATTTTTTCCATCGCCTCCGGTATTTGCTCCAAACTATAAGTGGCGCCGAACATGCGTTCGAACTCGAAATCATCTTTATGCCGCGCCAGAAAATC
>JBFJKD010000153.1:0-5557 GCA_041635095.1 Porticoccaceae bacterium | reverse complement strand
CGGGATAGATGCGTTTTTCGGCAATTTTCCGATCCAGATGCAATTCCATATTACCGGTACCCTTGAACTCTTCGTAGATCACCTCGTCCATTTTCGATCCTGTATCGACCAGCGCCGTGGCGATGATGGTCAGGCTGCCGCCGTGTTCAATATTGCGCGCTGCACCAAAAAAGCGTTTGGGTTTTTCCAGCGCGTGGGCGTCGACACCGCCAGTGAGCACTTTGCCCGAAGATGGAATGACAGTGTTGTAGGCGCGTGCCAGACGGGTGATGGAATCCAGCAGAATGACTACGTCTTTTTTGTGTTCCACCAGACGCTTGGCTCGCTCGATAACCATTTCGGCCACCTGTACATGGCGGGCCGGTGGTTCGTCAAACGTGGAGGCTACCACTTCGCCGCGCACCGTGCGCTGCATCTCGGTCACTTCTTCGGGGCGCTCGTCAATTAACAATACAATGATGTAGGCATCCGGGGTGTTGCGAATAATGGCCTGGGCGATGTGCTGCATCATGATGGTTTTACCCGCTTTCGGGGGTGCGACAATCAGTCCGCGTTGACCTTTGCCAATGGGTGCCACCAGGTCGATGATCCGGCCGGTGATGTCTTCCGAGCTACCATTACCCGCCTCCAGCACCATGCGTTCGTCCGGGAATAGCGGCGTCAGGTTTTCGAACAAAATTTTGTTGCGAGCGTTTTCCGGTTTGTCGAAATTGATCTCGTCTACTTTCAACAGGGCAAAATAGCGTTCACCCTCTTTGGGCGGCCGAATTTTTCCGGCAATGTTGTCGCCAGTGCGCAGATTGAAGCGTCTGATCTGGCTGGGGGAAACATAAATATCGTCGGGTCCGGCCAGGTAGGACGCATCGGCTGACCGTAAAAAGCCAAAGCCGTCAGGGAGAATCTCCAGCACGCCTTCGCTGTAAATATCCTCGCCGCTTTTGGCGTGGCGTTTCAGCATGGAAAAAATAATGTCTTGTTTGCGCGAACGGGCGATGTTTTCAAGGCCCATTTCCTCACCGATTTTGATCAATTCATCGATGGGTTTTGTTTTCAGATCAGTAAGATTCATATTTTGTTTGGGTAGGTGATTGAGATGGATTATCGAAACCGCCGGGCCTGGTGCCGGTACGCGCAACATCGAAAGGGTTGTTAACGTTTCCGTATCGTTCTTATGGGTCCGACGGAAGAAATAGGCTGTGGGGTTTCGGTGATTGAACCAGGAAAGGTTCCGAACTGCTGGCCGAAGTATACCTGTCGGGAGCTAATTGGCAAACAATTTTTTAACGGCCCCTCGTGCTGGTTCCCGCACCCAATTGGCGCGGAAACCGCCCGCTCGATCTACTGGCCGATGCAAATGCTGGCCTGAACGGCGTCTTAGATACCGCTGTCGATAAATTCAGTAAGCTGAGGCTTGGACAAAGCGCCGACTTTTGTTGCCTCCAGAGCCCCATCCTTGAACAACATCAGTGTTGGAATACCGCGTACATTGTACTTGGCGGCAATTTCCCGGTTGGCGTCGACATCGATCTTGCAGATTTTGACTTTGCCGGCGTAGTGATCGGATAACTCCTCAAGAATCGGCGCAATCATCTTGCAAGGGCCGCACCAGCTCGCCCAAAAATCCACCAGCACGGGTGTGTCGGCGGACAGTACGTCAGCTTCGAAGCTGGCGTCAGTGGCGTGAACGATATTGTCGCTCATAAAACATCTCCGAATAGGGCAGTGAACAAAACGAGGGTGGCAAGAGGATGGACGGCATAATAACACCCGTTTCCGCTGACTAACAAATAGCTTGCTTAAATCTGTTCGCGTTTCGCCTACACTGCAGGCCTGCGTTGGCGGCCATGCTCTGACTGACAGCCGGTGTGGAGCGTCGAACCGTCGCCGAACGACAGGTTCACCGGCCTGTCTGGACAGCCAGTGGGTGCGGGGTTGTCGATCATTTTCGTGTTCACCGTTCAGATAATCGGGAGTGGCAAGGTGTTAGAACAGTCAGGGTGGCCGGGTCTCGCGATGTACGCTGTATTGCTGGCTGTTGCGGTGGGCCTGTTGCTGGCGTTGCGCCGCCGTCGGGGGTTTGGCAGCCATCGCAAACCGCGTCGATTTGATACCAATATGGTGGTAATCGGTGGCGGTAGTGCCGGGTTGGTTACAGCTTACATCGCCAGTGCCGTGCGGGCCAAAGTCACGTTGGTTGAGAAGCACCAAATGGGCGGCGATTGCCTCAATACGGGCTGTGTCCCCAGCAAGGCGTTGATTCGTGCCGCGCGGGCGGTCCACGAGGCGCGCGCCGCCGCAGAATTAGGGATCAAAGTGGCTGAGCCGCAGGTCGACTTCGCAAAAGTTATGGCCCGTGTGCAGCGGGTCATCGACCAGGTGGCGCCCCACGACAGCATTGAGCGCTACACCGAACTGGGTGTGGACTGCATGACGGGCGAGGCAACCATTCTTTCCCCCTGGGAGGTACGTGTCGGCCAGCAAGTGCTGACTACCAGAAGTATTGTTATCGCTTCGGGCGCCAGCCCGATTGTGCCGCCGATTCCGGGTATTGACGCAGTGGATTACCTGACGTCCGACAACCTGTGGCAACTTGAAGCGCAACCCCGCACATTGTTGATTCTCGGTGGTGGCCCAATTGGCTGCGAACTTGCCCAGGCGTTTCAACGCCTGGGCACGGCAGTCACCCTCGTCGATATGCTGCCGCGCCTGTTGCCACGGGAAGACGAAGATGTGTCCATCCTGGTTGCCGAACAGTTTGCCGCCGAGGGTGTTCGAGTGCTGACCAGCCATAAAACGATTGCCTTTGAGAAAGACGGCGGGCGCGATGTGGCGGTTCTCGAAGCGGTTGCTGACGCTAAAGGCGTGGCAGGCCCCGGTGGTGCTAACGTGCGCCTGCTGTTCGACAAACTGCTGGTGGCGGTGGGACGACGGGCCAACACTGAAGGTCTGGGCCTGGAGGCGCTGGGCATAGCAACCACCCCCACCGGTACTATCGCTGTGGATAAGTACTTGCGCACGTGCATTCCAACCATCTATGCCTGTGGCGATGTGGCTGGACCCTATCAGTTTACCCACACGGCTGCTCATCAGGCCTGGTATGCCGCGGTGAACGCCCTGTTTGGCACCTTTAAAAAATTTAAGGTGAACTATCGGGTGATTCCCTGGGTAACATTTACCGACCCGGAAGTGGCGCGGGTGGGTTTAAGCGAGAGCGACGCACGGGAAAAAGGCATTGCCTATGAGGTTACACGTTACGACCTGGCCGATCTGGATCGCGCTATTGCCGATAACGCGGCACGCGGTTTCGTAAAAATACTGACCCCACCAGGACGGGATACGGTGCTGGGGGCCACTATTGTGGGCTATCATGCCGGGGAGTTACTGACCGAATTCGTAACCGCCATGCAACATGGGCTGGGTTTGAATCGGATACTGGGTACCATCCACAGTTATCCCACCGTCAGTGAGGCCAACAAATTCGCGGCGGGCACCTGGAAGCGCGCCCACGTTCCCCGCAGGCTATTGCGGGTGGTCGCCCTGTTGCACCGCTGGAAAAGAGGTTAACAAATCCTATGAACGCACCGGAAAACACCTATCTACAGGTCAGCGCTCGCTACGCCCAGGGCGCCGCAGAAAAACAGGCGGCGCTGTGCTGTCCGGTTGATTACGACCCGCGTCTGCTGGAAAAACTGCCCCAGGAAATTATCGACAAGGATTATGGGTGCGGCGATCCTTCGCGCTATGTGCAGGAGGGCGACACGGTACTCGATCTGGGTAGCGGCGGTGGCAAGGTCTGTTATATCGCCGCGCAACTGGTGGGTGAGCAGGGTCGCGTGATCGGCGTGGATATGACCGATGCCATGCTCGCTCTGGCACGTAAATACCAGGCGGAGATGGCGCAAAAAATCGGCAGCGAGCGGGTCGAATTCAAGAAAGGCTATATTCAGGATTTAGCGCTAAACGTGGCTGAACTGGAGCATTATCTGAGCGCCCATCCGGTCACCGACGTGGCGTCACTCGATGCCCTGAAAGCCTGGCAGCATGCGCAACGCCAGGAGCGACCCCTAGTGGCCGACAGCTCTGTAAGCCTGGTAATTTCCAACTGCGTACTTAATCTGGTGGCCGAACGGGATCGCCAACAACTGGTCGCGGAAATCTTTCGCGTGCTCAAGCCGGGTGGCCGCGTGGCGATCTCCGATATCGTGGCCGACGAGCAAGTGCCGCAACATCTGCGCGACGACGCGCAATTGTGGAGCGGCTGCATCTCCGGCGCGTTTCACGAAAAAGAATTTCTCGAGGTGTTCACCGCTGCCGGATTTGTCGCGGCAGCCTACGACAAATGGGACCCTACACCCTGGCAGGTAGTGGAAGGCATAGAGTTTCGTGCAGTGACGCTGACTGCGGTCAAACCCTCCAGGGAAAATCTTTACGATGGCGGTCACGGGGTGTTGTACAAGGGTCCGTATGCCCAGGTGCGGGATGATCTCGGTAATACCTATCCGCGTGGAGAGCGCATAGCCATTTCCCGGCGCACCTATGAACTGATTGTCGATGGCCCCTATCGCAACGATTTTATTGGTTTCGCGCCGCCTGTGCCCGTCAACCTCGGTGGCTTCTGTAAACCTTCTGGCACCCTGCGCCCGGTGGCGGAAACCAAGGGCGGGCCGCACCGGGGTGGCGATAGCGGCGCCAGTTGTTGCTAAGCCCCGCACAGGTATGTCTCAGACACACAGGTAACTCTTTGCCGAGAGCTCCGAGAGATAGCGTCACCCGGAGATAGGGCCAGGTCTTTTATCGTCACCTGTCTGTCAGGGCGACAGTCGATGGTGGCGATAGTCGATGTGGCGATGGTCAGGCACTTCGGCGTCCCTTACCGGCGGTGAGTAGCAGGGTAAGCGGGCGTGAACGTTCAACGGAGACGTGATGTGATATTGAAAGGCCTGGCCTCGAATTGTTGGGATGGGCGAAAACGGAATTTTTTGCAACTTGGTTATGCCAACTTGGTTATGCCTCTGTGCAAAGGCTGAGATAAGTGCTTGAGATAAGTGCTCGAGATAAGCGCCTGTGATGAGCACCTGTGACCACATCGTTTTGATGGCTTTGTACAACGAATGGATGAACGCAAAGCTATACGGTGCCGCAAGTAGCCTGTCTGCGCAGGAACTGGCAGCAGACAGAAAGGCGTTTTTTGGTTCGCTTACAGGCACGCTTAACCACATTCTGGTGGCCGATACGATCTGGTTAAAGCGCTTTGCGATGCATCCGTCTGGCCACCCCGCGCTCGATCCGGTCCGCAGCCTGGCAGCCCCTGCATCCCTGGATGAACTGCTGTTTACCGATATTGATGCGCTGTGCAGCCATCGAAAAATACTCGATGGGATAATCAGGCAGTGGGCAGCGGCGCTGACCGAGGAAGATCTGTCGCACGTGTTGCGCTATACCAACATGAAGGGCGTTACGGCGCAAAAGCGTTTTGCCAGTCTGGTCATGCACTTTTTTAATCATCAGACCCACCATCGTGGGCAGGCAAGCGCATTGTTGTCCCAGGCTGGCGTGG
>JBFJKD010000152.1:0-5561 GCA_041635095.1 Porticoccaceae bacterium | reverse complement strand
GTATCGAGGTCAGCAGGAGGGTAATCAAGCGCATAGGAATAAGGCTCGGTCTCAATAGGTATTGTCTGCGAGGCGGCGCCCTGCAAGAATCGCCATTTAAACACAGCTAAAGAGGAAGAAAAACACCGCATGTCGTCATTCAAGGCAATCAAACTAACAGCGCAGGTGCCGAGTGCACTGGTGGGCCAACGGGTCGATCAGGTCGCAGCATCGCTATTTTCGGAATTTTCGCGCTCGCGTTTGCAGCTGTGGATTCGCGAGGGGACGTTGCAGGTAAATGATCGGCCTTGTATAGCGAAACAAAAATTGCTCGGTGGTGAAACCCTTAGCGTGGACGCTACGTTGCGTGTTGAGGGCGAGTGGTCAGCGGAGCCCATACCATTGGCCATCGTTTACGAAGATGCGGAAATACTGGTGTTAAACAAGTCGGCGGATCTGGTGGTACATCCGGCGGCCGGCAACACCTCCGGCACATTACTGAATGCGCTACTGCATCACTGCCCGCATCTCGCGACCCTGCCCCGGGCGGGCATTGTACACCGCCTCGACAAGGATACGACGGGGCTGATGGTGGTGGCCAAGACCCTGCAGGCTCACCACAGTCTGGTGGGTCAATTGCAGGAGCGCACGCTGGGGCGGCATTACGCGGCGGTGGTATGGGGTGTGATGACCGGCGGCGGCGAAGTCAATGCCCCGATCGGCCGTCACCCACAGGCCAGGGTGAAAATGGCGGTAGTACCACGGGGCGGGCGTAAGGCGGTCACCCATTACCGGGTGGTGCGCCGGTTTAACCATTACACCCAGGTGCGGATTAAACTCGAAACCGGGCGCACCCATCAAATCCGAGTGCATATGGCGCATATCGGTTATCCGATCGCCGGAGATTCCGTGTATGGGGGGCGGGTGCGTATCCCTAAAGGCGCGACCGAGGAATTAATTGCTACGCTACGTGACTTTAAGCGCCAGGCGTTGCACGCTGTGGAGTTAACGCTGGAACACCCCGCCACGGGACAAATGATGTCCTGGTCCACGCCGCTGCCGCCGGACATGCAACGACTGCTGGACGTTCTTGAAAAGACCGACGATGCCACGTAGTGGCGCCTTTCTTGCCGTCGATTGGCCATTACCAAAAGGAGTCGGCGCGGCTATTACCCTGCGCACTGGCGGTGTCAGTGCCGGACCCTGGCGCTCATTTAATTTCGCCGATCACGTCGGGGATGACCCTCACGATGTCGCAACCAATCGTCTGCGACTGCATCACATGCTGGAATTACCCTGTGCGCCCCAGTGGTTGCGCCAGGTGCATGGTACGGACGTGGTGTGTAGTCGGGCGCAGTCAGCCGCGCCGGCGGCGGATGGCTGTTACAGTCGTGAATCGGGCGTGGCCTGTGGGATTTTAACGGCCGATTGTTTGCCGGTGTTATTTTGTGATCGCGCCGCAACGGTGGTCGCTGCTGCCCATGCCGGTTGGCGTGGACTGGCGGCTGGGGTGTTGCATAACACGGTGCGGGCGATGGATGTGGCGCCGGAAAATGTATTGGCGTTTCTGGGACCCGCGATTAGTCAGCCATACTTTGAGGTGGGGCCGGAGGTGCTGGACCAGTTTGTTACGTCATCCTGGGGGCGCGGAGAGACAGACGCGATAACGACCTGTTTTACCGAAACCGCCAACTCCGATCGGTTACACGGGGACCTGGTGCAACTGGCGCGGGTACATCTGGCACTGCTTGGCGTAGAGCATGTATATGGTGGCGACCACTGTAGTTACGCGAACGCGCAACATTTCTATTCCTATCGGCGCGACGGTGTCACCGGGCGCACGGCAAGTCTGATCTGGCTGCGCTGACTTTTCGTCGGGCCGAACTGTTCAGGTTGGTTGCGAGGGGTTTCGCCGTCGAATAGTCTCTGTCCGCACCGGGAACTGACCTGTTTTAAGATCGCTAAAAAAATATTCCAGGGTCGATTTAACGGAAGGGAACGCTATGTTTCCCCAGGGGATGTCGCGCTCGGCAAATAGCGCCACTTCAAGAGATTCCAACCCCGGCGAAAATTCCAGATTGCGCAACTCGCCGCGGAAAAAAACGTAGACCTGATTGATTTGTGGAATGTCGATCATGGTATACAGTTGCGGGGCAACGAGTTCGGCGTTGGCTTCTTCAACGCATTCGCGCAGGGCGCCCTCAATGGTGGTTTCGCCATTTTCCATAAAGCCAGCCGGTAGCGTCCAGTAACCGTGGCGCGGCTCTATGGCGCGTCGGCACAGTAATACCTGGTTTTCGTAGACCGGGACACAACCGGCAATAATGCGTGGGTTCTGGTAATGTATCGTATCGCAGGCATCGCAAATATGCCGTTCGCGATCGTCGCCGTGTGGCACACGTAAGCTGACGGGGTTAGCACACAGGCTGCAATATTTCATAACTCGACCGACGGACTTGTAAGTATCCCCGGTGGTGTTACCACGGTAGCGAGCGGGGCCATATTGCACACAGTATATCGCCGTACAGGAGCGAATGATTGATGCTGGTTAAAAAAATCACTGAGCGCATGCAACGAATGCCGCTCGAGTTGGTGCAGCCGACGGGTGTTACCCGCGAAGCGGCGGTGCTGGTGGCGCTCACCCGCGAAGCCGATCCGCGGGTGGTGTTTATCAAACGCGCCGAGCATTTAACCAATCACCGTGGAGAAGTGGCGTTTCCTGGCGGCATGTGGGAGCCCGGTGACCCGCACCTGTTGTACACGGCGCTGCGTGAATGCGAGGAGGAGGTGGCTTTGCCGGCGCACGCAGTAGAAGTGATTGCCAAACTTGAGCAGCAAAAAACCCGGGTCGGAATTCCGGTCACTCCTTATGTAGGGTTGTTTGATCCGACGCATAAACTGTACCCCGATCTCGCCGAGCTGGATGCGGTATTTTGCGTGCCACTTTCGTTTTTGCTCAACCCTGCAAACCTGGAGATGCGTTCGTTCCATCTTTTCGACGGCCCCCACGCCTTGCCCTGTATTTGCTACAAAGGCTATACGATATGGGGATTCACATTGACCGTGTTGGTGAAGTTTCTCAATCGGGCGTTGATGGCTGGGCTGGAACTCAACTACGACAGCATAAAAGGCCACGAATTTCAGGAGTTGGTGAAATGATCTACCGCTACCAACAGCGCACCCCCCGCATTGGCAAACAGGTATTTGTAGCCCACAGCGCCGATGTCATCGGTTCGGTGATTCTCGGGGACCATGCAAGCGTGTGGTTCAACGCGGTGGTTCGTGGCGATACCGATACAATTAGTATTGGCGCCGGCAGCAATGTGCAGGACAACGCGGTCATTCACACCGATCCGGGGATTCAGGTGGTGATCGGGGAAAACGTCACGATTGGACACAGTGCCGTGGTGCACGGTTGCGTCATAGGAGACCATTCGCTGATCGGCATTAACGCGGTGATTCTCAACGGCGCGCGCGTGGGGCGTTACTGCCTGATTGGCGCTAATGCATTGGTGCCCGAGGGCATGCAAATCCCCGATAATTCCCTGGTGCTGGGCACCCCCGCGAAAGTGGTTCGTCAACTCAGTGACGATGCTCTGGCGGGTTTGCGCCATTCCGCGCAGGTTTATCAGGACAAGGCCATTACCTTTATGACCGACTTGATTGTGGTGCAAGCTGGCGATGAGTGACCAGGAAGAAAAACCCGTGGCATCGCCCTGCGTGTCGGTTTGCCTGCTCGATCACGACGATATTTGCCAGGGGTGCTATCGTTCGGCGCGGGAAATTCGCGAGTGGCTACTGCTGGATAATAGCGAGCGGCGTGAAGTTCTGACACAGGCTGTGGCACGGCGCCGGGAACACAATCCGTTTATGTAGCGCACTCGGTCGCCGTATGCTGTCGGTTTAGCTGCTGTCGGTTTAGCTGCTGTCGGTTCAGTTGCCGTCGGCGTTCGGAAAGGCCGTTTTCCACGCCAGTACTTTGGCAACCATCTTGTCCGACAAATCCAGCGTTTCAAACCGGCAGTTATCGAGAATAAAGCAGACGTTGCCATCTGGAATGCTCTCCAGTTGTTCCAGCACCAGTCCGTTGAGGGTTTTAGGGCCATTCAGAGGCAAATCCCATCCGGTGATCTTGTTGATATCGCGGATCGCGGCGGAACCGTCGATAAAATAACTGCCGTCCGGCTGCGGGACGATGTCTTCTTCCTCTTCCGCCAGATTGGTGGTGAAGTCGCCGACGATTTCCTCGAGAATATCCTCAATAGTGACCAGTCCCTGCACCTCGCCATATTCGTCCACCACCAGGGCGATGCGGCGCTTGTTCTTGCGAAAATTGATTAATTGCGTATTGAGCGGCGTGTTCTCTGGTACGAAGTAAGGCTCGCGCGTAAAGCGCTTGATGGCCTCCTTGGTTAACTTGTCGGCACCGCCGCGCAAAATACGGTTGACCCGGCGCATATGTAAAAAGCCGAAGATATTGTTGATGTCGCCATCGTAGACCGGCACTCGGGTGTAGGCGGAGTCGATAATTTGATTTACCAGGGCGTCTATATCGTCGTCCAGGTTGAGGCCAAATATCTCGCTGCGCGGCACCATGATGTCGTTTACGTTGATCTTCTCCAGGTCCAGAATGTTGATCAGCATGCCCTGGTGGTGAACAGAGATATGCTCGTCGGACGATTCATCCACCACCGTGCGCAATTCTTCCTTACTGAGGCTATCGCCGTCCCGGTGATCAGGGTTAAAGCCCAGCAGGCGCACCAGTGCGTTGGAGACATGGTTAACCAGCCACACCGCAGGATAGAAAATTTTGAGCAGAGGCTTGAGCACGTGACTGGCCGCAAACGCAATGGTTTCCGGTTGCAGGGCGGCGATGGTTTTGGGGGTGACCTCGGAAAATACCAGCATAACAATAGTCAGAGTGGCAGTGGCCGCGGCAATACCTGCTTCAGGCCCCAGCAGGCGCGTGCCGATAATTCCCGCAATAATCGCCGCCAGAATGTTGACCGCATTGTTGCCGATCAGAATCAGACCGAGCAGCCGGTCTGGACGTTCGAGCAGGCGTTGAGCCCGTCGTGCGCCGCTATGTTTTTTGGCAAGGTGCTTCAGTCGATATCGGTTGAGGGACATCATGCCGGTTTCCGAGCCGGAAAAGAATGCGGAAATGGCTAACAGCCCAGCCAATATGGCAAACAAGTGCAATAACGGGGCGTCGTTCAACGGGCGCAGGACCTTGTATTATTGGGGGCGTCAATGGTGAAGGAGTTTATGGCGCAAGGCAACTGTCAGGGGCCGCGCGCGAGAATCACCTCGAGCACGAATTTGGTGCCCCAATAAGCGAGCATCAACGCCGAGAATCCGCCCAGGGTCCAGGCGATGGCCACCTTGCCGCGCCAGCCCAGTCGAAAGTGTCCGACCAGTAACGTGCCATACAGCAGCCAGGCAATCAGGGAAAAAACCGTCTTGTGGGCCACGTGCTGAGCCACAAAGTTATCGACGAATACAAACCCCGTGGCGAGCGCCAGCGTGAGCAGTGTAAAACCAACAGCGATAACCTCAAACAAGAGGGTTTCCATGGTTTG